>JANQMM010000049.1 GCA_028280145.1 Minisyncoccota bacterium
AATGGCATCACGCGATGCAGTTGTCGCAATACTTGGGCCCCACTTCCGGCGTCAACGAGCACCTGCACCCCACGAGGTGTTTCTATGAAAATACTGTCGCCTTGTCCGACATCAAGGAACGCAATAGAAAAAGTATCGTCAACGACGCTCTCTAAAGACCAGAGAAATGGCACGCAAATGATAATCGAGACGAAAAGAAGAGAACGATATCTGCGAATGTATGTGTAAAGTATAGATGTAGCACCCCCGTTTAGAACCATACTGTACCATATGGTATAGTGGTCTCACTAATACATAAGAAAAAACGCTATGACATACCCGACACTTGAATTTAATATTGGTGACATTAAAAGTCTTTCGGCAAAACAACTCGAAGTGCACCTTGGCCTTTATGCAGGATACGTAAAGCACGTAAATTTGATCGCCGAGAAACTGCGTGAAGGTGCCGAAGGAAAAGACCCGTATACCGGAGCCGAGTTACGACGACGATTTGCATTTGAATTTGACGGTATGCGTATGCATGAGCACTACTTCAAACAGCTTGAAGGTGGAAACACTGACATTGACGGAAACGGAACACTTGCCAAAGCAGTTTCAAAAAAATACGGTGATGTTTCAGGTTTTATTGATCACATCAAAGAGGTTGCGGGAAGTCGCGGCATCGGTTGGATCGTTGTATATTACGATCCGGAAGCTGACACAGTGCACACTGTGTTTGCAGGAGATCATGAACTCGGACACCTTGCAGGTTTGCCGATCCTCTACGTTGTTGATATGTGGGAACACGCATTTATGGTTGACTACATACCAAGTGAGAAAGCAAAATACCTTGAAGCATTCTTGACAGCAACAAACTGGGAAATCGTGGAAAAACGATTCGAAAACACAGTAAAGATCGCCTGACAAACGAAACGGGCCCCGCAAACGCGGGGCCCTTTCGAAAAGGTGTAATGAACTAGGTGAACACTTCGGATTTCTGGAAGTCAGAGTCGGAAAGCCTCACGACGAGCGTTACACCGTACTTCGAGTATTCTTCCTTCCAACTCAAGATGTGTCGTTTTGCCCGACCGAACACATCGCCCGCAAGCCCTTGTGAGCACTCTTGAGGAAGTGTCACTTTCACACTGAACCTATTGAGGGACGGCATCGCAAAATCAATATCGCCCACAACCACTTCAGAGCCTCCGATCTCTTGATATCTTTCTTCGAAGAGCCCGACGCCGGTTTGTCTCCACTCTCTTAGCGGACCATTCCATGGTTGCATCCTATCGTGAAGTGCTTCACGCGCACGATCAAGCCTTGCAACCCGTACGAGAGCCCAGTGTGCCAAATGCAGTCCTTCAGGGGATCTTTTCTCGACACCAAGGGGTCGTATGATCTCGGCGTACCTTCCGTCCCTTAGCGCAAGCTCCGCCTTCCCGTTACGCGTACGTTTTTCCGCAAGAATCTCGAGGAATTCCTTCGGAACGCCTTCTTGACACATCCAGAAATAGAACGGGTCGATACTCTCATCGTCAGTGTTCAGTGCGTATGTATCGTCCGCACGCTCACGCAGAATCTCAAGTATCATTTCCTGCTCGGCCTTAAGCGGGTCGCGCCTTTTCTTGGCAGCGAGTCTTTCCCACTGAGACATCCAGGAGGGATATTTTTCGTATCGAGTGCCCTTCCATGAGACAAATGCGGCAATCAAATACCGAAACCTCTCCACGTTCTCTTCGGAACGATTACGCACCTTCCACCTTGACGCAATGAGTGAGATGATTCGTCTCTTGAGTTTCGGTAGGGGGTAAATGATTTCGTACTTGTCATGTTCCCAGTTTCGCTTGTTGGGAATGCGCTCGCCTTGCTTTGAGATACTCAAGCTGAGGTATATCTTTTCGAGCCAGTTTATCGTATCCCTTCTACCCATTTCTTTTCTTGTGACATCGCTGCGCACCCCCGCTTCGCCCTCCGGCAATACCACGTTTCTTTCGAACCAGGCTTCAAAGCATTCGAGCAAGGCACAAGCCAATGCGTCATCGTGCCTCCCGGTCGCAATCTGCCAAATCTGCTCATATGCATCAAGAGAGGTGCCCCCCGGCAACTTCTCAAACACAAACCTGCCAAGTTCGCGATCAAGCGTTTCTTGGCCTCGTTTCCTAAAATCTGCTTCTTCTCTTCCAGACATTTCGATCTCCTTGCGGCCGCAACCGCAGATCAAGTGAATGTAGACCCCGCAGGGCCGTCGTGGACATAGATGATCCGCAAATCAGTCCGATCTCATCCTAACAGAAAGCTTGTAAAGAACAAAGGCAAACAGAATATAGAGACATGCCACCGCCCAGATTGGAAAATATGGGATCGAGACCGATGCAAATGGAAAACGCGCAAAGAGATCAACAATAAACAACTCATAAGAAAGAAGTATGTATGAAACAATTGAGAATGGAAACGCAAGAGTATTACTTAGAAACCCGATAACACCGGTCAAAAATCCAAACAACATCGTAAGGGGAATGAATGCGAGCACGAGAATGTTTACCGGAAGTGCAACAAGCGAGAGTTCTCCCACCATATAAAGTAAAAGCGGGAGCACAAATATCTGTGTTGCTACTGTTGCGGTTGCAAATTCACGAAGCTGCCATTTTGTCGGAACCAGTTTAAAATATTTTTCTATTTGTGGCGCAACATAGATAAGGCCGAGAGTTGCAAGAAACGACAATTGGAATGAGGGATCAAAAAGTACAATCATAGGATTGTGCAACACCATGAAGAACGCTGCCAGAAACAGTGCGTGGGTAATCTCATTTGTCCTGCCTGTAGCTCGAGCAAGTAATACCAAAAGTGCCATGATGCTTGCACGAACAATAGTGGCACTTGCCCCTGTAAGTATTGCAAAAAGAATGATAGAAAGAGCCCCAAGAGAGAGACTCAGAAATCGCGGAAGAAACGAAAAGAAACGCATCAGGCTCTCGGCAACAATGGTAACGTTATATCCGGAGAGGACAACAATATGAATGATGCCCGTTACGCGAAACATTTCTTCAAGCTCTTCTCCGAGTGACTCTTTTGCACCAACCACCAGCCCGCCGAGAAGTGCAGCATGTGGATCGGGGATAAGTTTTTGGATCGTCTCCAGCCATTTTTGTTTTACAAGGAACAGTCCGCGCTTGATCTTATTGCCGTGACCAGATGAAATGAGTTTTGTTTCGGGAAAGGAAATAGTGTAGAAAATGCCATCCTTTGCAAGATATGAAATATAGTCAAATACGCGACCGTTTTCGGTTTCAAAGTTTTCAGGCTTCTTAAGCACACCTGTTACTTGCAATTTATCTCCGTAACGAAACTGCGGAAAACGTTCAACCGAGGTGAGTATGTTCGCATCTACTCTCGTATCGAAAACCTCTAAAAGAGAAAGGGTGAGTCGTGTGCGTGACTCACGAACATCCGGCTCCCCCGCCACAAGAGCGGTAACCGTTATCTCTTCTCCGACAAACTCATCGAGCACGCTTGTATGTTGTTGCAGTGTAAAGAGATGCGTACGTGCACTCCCAAGTACGAATGCAAAAACGATGATAAGCACCAGAAGACGAAATTGCTTTCTAAGAAAAAATGGAGTGGCAAGAAAAGTCCATAGCAGTGCGTAGGCTTCGTATACAGAGAAAAGTGCGGCTCCTGCAATGAAGCTTATAACGAAAAGATACAGTGGTTTGAGGACCACGTTTTTTCAAAAGGCCTAAGGACCTTTTGAATCCATCGCGTCGTTTGCAAGCCGGTCGGCATGCGCATTCGCTTCCCTTGGGACATGTACGAACGTGATGTTAGGAAAATCCTTTACTTGGATATTGTGTACCGAAATGTACTGTCCAAATAAATTCTCGTTCTTGATCTGATACTCGTTTGAGAGTTGTTTTTGAATGAGTTCACTATCCATTCGAATCTCTACCTCGATTAAAGGCCTTTCTTTTTCCGGAACCAATCGTTTAAGTTCTTTAAGAGCAATGATAACTGCTTCATACTCAGCAAAGTTATTGGTTTGTTCTCCTGTGTATTTCATCACTTCTTTAAGGACAGTACCGTCTGCATCTTGGATAACAGCACCAGCCCCGCTTGGTCCCGGATTTCCTCTGGAGCCTCCGTCCGTATAGATAATGAATTTTGACATGATTCTTAGTATATAGGGTGTTTATGTAAAAACAAGAAACCCGCGGCAAAGCCGCGGGCTAACAGTTGTTGCAACCTAGGCAGATTCGTAAAGCATTATCACGCCATTTACCGGCTGATAATTCCCTCCTCGGAAAATATGCCCTACAAATTCACGGGTACCATGTAAGATCGCATCGAAGTCTTGTTCTCGATATATGCGCCAGGTACGCCCTTTGACCTCCGTGCGCAGGGGCACATGTAGACGAAAACGATCGCCTTCGTGGTCAAGCGCAAAAACAACGCGCGTGATCCGTTTTTTTCTTAGTTCAAGTGTGCTTGGGTCGGTATGAGCGAGCAACTTAGCTTCGAATGATTCCCGTTCACCTTTCGGTGTGATGTTGACCTGACCGATCGGTCGAGGGTTGGTGGAACCCATCGAAAGTAACTTACCCCGCATGCTGCCTATCCATGAAAGAACTCTGTTTTTTTCAGTTTTCATTGGAGCAACTCCTTTGTCGACTGTGCTAAATAGAAGGATAACACAATTTTTTAACGTGTCAACAAATGTCCACGATGCGAAGTCTCAGCTCGGGAAAGCCACGAAAGAGTGATTTTTCTAAATGTGCCACAAGATTCACCTTCTTTCCCTCCTCAATATCCCGCTCAAAGTGATCAGTAGTCTTAAAAAAAGCTATGCAATTCACCTGCTTTCCGCCTCCATTCAAAAATCCCAGTTGTAAGTGATTCTTTTCTTTTCCAAAATGTTTCACTTCGTTTATGAGCAGGTCTTCAAAAAGAAATAGTGGTTTTTCATTACCCAGTCCGAAAGGTGCCATTTTTTCAATAGCACTATATGTTTGCCAATTGACCTCGTCTATATGAAGTTTTGCATCCACATACGATTCTTGTTCAACCTCTTCCTTTGCAAAATCTCGATGTGCATCAAGAAGCGTTTTTTCGAATTGATGTATTTTTCCAGAAAGCAAAGAAAAACCACCCGAGAATTTATGTCCGCCTGCGTCCTTAAACACACCCTTAATACTCATCATGAAATCCAACAAATGAAGACTCCCGTCTGATCGGGCAGAACCTTTGATGACATCTCCATCGTCACGCCCCCAGACAAACACAGGTCTTTTATATTCATCAAGTAAACTATTTGCTACCAGTGCAAGAAGGGCAGGTTTCCACTCCGGATTACCAATCACAATGATATCTTCGATCCTCTCTCGTGCGGCAAGTTCTTTTTTTGCTTTTTTGGTCATCGCCACAACGATCCCTTTTCGTTCATCATTGATCTTATCGAGATACTCTGCCAAACGTCCGCCTTCACTTACATCGGTGGTTGAAAGTAATTGAAACGCCTCCATCGGATGCGCCATGCGGCTTGCAGCGTTAATGCGGGGCGCGATCATAAAACCAATATCATCTTCCGTTATATTCTTCTGATCAATCTTCACCTTCTGACACAATTGTTGTATTCCCGGCCGCGATGATTTGCGAAGCACTTGAAGACCGTAATGTGCAATGACCCTATTTTCATCCTGAAGCGGCACCATATCAGCAATCGTTGAAAGACCCGCCATATCAAGAAGCCATTTCTCCCACCCATAGACCAACTCGAAATCACCTTTAGCGATCAAGCCCTGTACTAGCTTCCACGCAACACCCGCCCCACACAGACCTTTGAACGGGTAGGTTGTATCTGCTTTTTGATTCGGATTCAAAATAACATACGGCTTTGGTTTTTTATCATTCTCCAAATGATGATCTGTCAAAATAACATCCATGCCAAGCTCGGTAGCACGTGCAATCGGTTCATCATCGGTGATACCACAATCAACCGTTATAAGTACTTTTGTCTGTTGTAATACAAACTTTTCAATAGCAGAAATGTTAAGACCGTACCCCTCTTCATGACGATGTGGAATATAATTTGAGAAGTGCTCATATCCAATCTTCTTAAAAAAATCATGCAAAATGACGCCACCAGGCACGCCGTCACAATCATAGTCGCTGTATACGACAATGTGTTCGTTCTGTTCAATTGCCCTGAGAACGCGTTCTACGGCACGCTCCATTCCATGCATCAAAAACGGATCATGTATCCCTTCTTCATAGCTTGGATAAAGAAACGCTTTGGCAGCTTCTCTTGTCTTTATGCCGCGAGAGCCTAGCAATTGTGCGGTCAAATCTGAATATTCTTTCAGTTCCTCCCGAACTTTTTTTGTGATCGGTTTGCGGAGTATATAGTTTGCCATGTCACCAAGTATAAAGTATGAGGTAGCAAGTATAAAGCACAAAACCAACTCCCTCCCACCTACCCACAACCACCATAACCACAACGGCCTAGATACGTTCTAGGCCATAACAGCAATATCGTCGTTGGCCTAGAACGTATCTAGGCCAGTGGGGTTGTTTGTCTTTTTGTTCTTTTTTCTATTCTCTATTCTTTATTCTTCTTACAATATTATCTATACTTACTTTCATGAATGACTGTTTGTTTTGCAAAATCGTCGCAGGAGACATTCCAAGCACAAAGATCTATGAGAACGACCATGTTCTGGCATTTTTGGATATACATCCGGTAAATCACGGGCACACACTGGTCATTCCAAAAGAACATTTTGAGGACATATACCAAATTCCAAACGAAACATTGGAAAAGGTAACGCCTGTACTCAAGAAAATGGCTGTAGCTGTAAAAAGAGCAGTGCACGCAGAAGGAATCAATCTGGTTCAGAATAACGAGAAGCCTGCGGGACAAGAGGTCCCTCACTTTCATGTTCACATTATTCCCAGATACAACAAAGACACGTATCCATCATGGGAACACGGATCATACAAAGACAACGAACAACAAGAAGTGGCAGAAAAGATTAAAAACGCTCTCGATTGAGAAACGTTTTACACTACATACTGAAGTACCACGAACGTACCGACCACAATGAGAAGCGTTAGAACAAACCCTGCAATGACCCACCTATTCATGACTCCTCTCTGTGGAGCGCTCAAGAGCTTCAATGCCGGGAATATTTCCCTTGAGAAGAAATTCGAGCATTGAGCCACCAGCAGTTGAACAAAATGAAAATTGTTTATCATAACCAAACTTAGTGATCAAACTCATTGTATCTCCCCCACCAACCACGCTGTCGGGTTTTGTGCGAGAAATAAGTTCCACCAAGTTTTTTGTCCCTTCAATAAAGCCAAGCTGGTAATCGCCAAGCGGCCCATTCCACAAAATGAACTTGGCTTGTTTTATAATCGGCTCAAGCATGTTCATGGTTACCGGTCCTGCATCATTGATCATGTCTCCATCTTCAACATCTTCAATCTTCTTTACTACCTTTTCCCCTTCAAGCGTCAGAACAACTACATCACTTGGAAGTAACATCTTGGGGTGATCAAGTAAATGTTTTACGTTCACCGGTGGATCAGAGACAAGTGAGCGGCCAACATTGTGCCCGTCTGCAAGAAAGAAATCATTTGCAAGTGCTCCTGCAACAAACACATGGTCATAAATGGTAAGAAACTTCTCTACAAGCGGCTGTTTCGTTGCAAACTTTGCGCCACCAAGAATAAAAAGTGCCGGGTGTTCAGGATTACGTGCATATTGTAGCTCTTCATATTCACTTTGAAACAACAGCCCGGCATACGCCGGAATAAAAAATGGAATGCCAGTAATTGATGCGTGCTCTCTATGGGAGACGGAAAACGCATCGTTTACGAATAGATCAGCGAGACTTGCAAGTTCCTCGGCAAATTGCAGATCGTTTGCGGTCTCTCCGTCACAACGTCGAAGATTTTCAAGCAAAAGAACGTCGCCATCGCGGAGATTCCCTACGAGATTTGCGACATCCGGACCTGCAACACCGTGAGCAAATTGTATGTCACGAATATGCTTTTGCAGATGATGGAAGATCGGCCCAAGTGACATGTGTGCATCACGTCCTAAATGGCCACAAATAATGACACGCGCCCCTTTATCTTGCAGATATTCTATGGTCGGAAGTGCTTTTTTAAGACGAAAATCATCAAGCAGAATACCTTCTTTGCTGAAGGGCACATTAAGTGAGGCACGAACGAGGACACGCTTTCCTTTGAGATCCTTTACATCTTTAATGTTTCGAAACATATCAGATGTTATGTGCTGTTTCCAGAATACTTATAAACTGTCCCGCATCCAAACTCGCACCACCTACAAGAAAACCTGACACTTCACCTTCTTCGAGCAACTCTCTTGCATTCATCGGTTTTACTGAACCACCATAAAGGATAGTGACGCTCATGCCAACTTTCTTCGAAAACGTTTCCAACAACACCCTTCTTATGAAGAGACTCGTTTCATGAAGTTTTTGTGGAGTGATAGCGTCTTTTCCCGTCTTGCCGATCGCCCAGATCGGTTCATATGCGATCACCACCTGCAAGACATCTTTTTCTTTTACTCCCTTGAGTGCTTTTGCAATCTGATTCCGTAAATGTGAAAGATATTTTCCGTGACTGTCCCGTTCACTCTCACCAATGCAAACAACTGGTGTTAATTTGTGTTCAAGTGCTATTTTTATCTTTTTATTGACTGACTCATCCCTCTCTCCCGCTGCCCGCCTCTCTGAGTGACCAATAATGACATAATCGCAACCGATACTGTAGAGTTGTGCGGCACTGATCTCTCCCGTATGTGCTCCTGACTTTTCAAAAGAAACATCTTGTCCGCCAAAATATATGCTACTGCCACTATAGCCGGCGGATAATTTATCAATGAACACAAAGGGTGGACACACGACTGTTGTTACGTTTGTAAATGTATGTGCTTTTTTTGCAATCCCTTTGAAAATCTCGCTTGCATCCGTGTGCGTCGAAGGATTTTGTTTCCAGTTCCCGATGACCAACTTCTTTACCTTTTTCATGAGGTAATTGTAGCAAGTTTTAAGCCTAGAAGTGGAGTGTAATGTGAACTAAAAAAGCGTCCCTCGACGCCTTTTTATTTATTCCACCTCTAACCACTCAATGAATCTGAAATCATCACTCACATAAGGGGTCAGTGGAGGAGGAGATGTCGCCAAATCACGGTCATACGTATTGACCCGACTAGCGTACCCGGAACAATACGTGCCCCCACAAGTCCACCTTGTTCCTACTCGTCCATTCGAGACGATGCTTCCGTTGATGGTCAAGTTATCTTGTTGTACGTATGAATTATACATACTTGGCACATCCCTACTTCCACTTGTTGTATAGTAATTTCTCCCAAAGTTACCATTTTGTGCGATAAAAATGCCGTTCACTTCCATATTGTTGGGTGAGAGAAGCGGCACGTACACAGAGCGCTCGCCAATAGCAGTCAGGCCATCTGTGCCATCGTATGTCGTATAGGTGATATTGTCGTGCAGAATCAGATCTGTTTCAACTCCGGGTGTTATGACATTTGCAGATGCAATTGTTACCTTGCCGCTTATCACCCCTTCTATCCATACTTTTCCTTCAGCAAAAATAAGCCCGCAATCAGCCGGAATGACAAAATTGCCAAGAAAAACTTCGGTATCAATGATGTCATAATCACGTTCCCAATCACCACTTGAGCTATGATACCCCCACACCCAGTCCGTGTCTGTTACGTGATATACATTCACACTGCCATCTCCCTGGAAATCGAAACGATACCCGACTTCATCAGTATCCCCGGCAACAACACCAAAATATAATCCATCACTTTGTGCCAGTGCCTTTATATTGATCAGATCAATAGTAAGCCCCACAAAATCAATCGGTGGTGCCGGAAAACTCCAAAGAGTTGAGTTGGGGCCGGTTCCATACACGCCATCAACTGTTTGATTCGGACTACAACCAAATGATGATGTGCACAGCCAGTCCGTCTGGCCGCTTGTGACAAGTGAATTATTGGTTCCATCCATTCGAATACCGCCGTTTGAGTGATAAGGGCCGGTAATATTCCTGTCGGAACCTGCCCACACATTACTATTTAGAATATATGCATATTCAGCAACACTGGGACGCGCATATTTTCCATAGACCGTTCTCTGTTTGCTCGTTCCCGGATTTGAAGCATCAATACCAGTCGAGACAATCTCCACCGCGTGCACAACCCCGCACTGGGATTCGCCCGAAATATCAAGTGAAAACTGACCGATCACCCCACCTTCAGGATCACTGTAATCATGCACATAAGGGCCCGGGCCACCGGTGCCGTCCTGCAGATCATCAGGAAAATGTGCAAGACGCCATTTATAGTAATCGAGTCCCGCCTCGGCTATCTGCAGTGCAAGTTCTCGACTTTCCCGGGAATCTTGTTCGCTTTTTTGTACCAGTACAGAACTTGCAAGAAATGCGGTCAATCCCCCAAAGATCGCAATGAAAAAGAATGCGAGAAAGATCATATACCCACCCTTTTTTCCCTTTTGTAAGCAAACCAACATGTCTTTAATACTACACTACAAATTTGTTTTTAGGTTGCGCAATGTGGCACTTGAACGCAGGGTAAATTCGTTCGGTGCACGTGCAGGATTAATATTTACGATCACTGTCACTTCAACAAAAGCGACATCTGTAACACTGGTAAATCCTCCAAGTTCGACCCCCGTATCGTCAAAATAGCGAAACACGGGGACATCTTGCTCCCAATTTCGAATGTCATCAGAAACAACCTGTATTATTTCGTTTGCAGGGTCGTACACAGGGGTACCCGAGGTCGCGTTCGTTGTTCCCTTCAGAAGGCTCGTGCCATCAATATAATATCTGGTAAGCTCAACGCTATCATCTCGATCAATGTCGCTGTAGAAAGTAAACGAGCTAGTGGCGATGGCAACAACGGGATACGACCCCTCGTCCGAATAGATTGCTTCTCGAATGTCACGAACAAGAATTTCCATTGAACGACCCGCATTTGCGACGGCAAAACTTTGCTCGATCGCAAATGCATTGCCCCGATAAAACGCAATGATCGCTGATGTTACCGAAACAAGTGTCAGTGTAAAAATACCGATCGCCACCATTACTTCTATGAACGTGAATCCCTTTTTTCTTTGTTTCTGCATCATGACTCTACGGGAATAATGTTACGTTATGTGTCGAAACACCGGTCACTTCTACGTCTGTTTGACTATCAGGCAAGAAAGAACCGTGTGTTACCTCAACGATATACGCATCTGCACCACTGATAGTTCCCTCGGGAACATTTTCAAAAAAGACCTGACCGCACCCGCCGGTCGTCTCGGTGATATCAATGCCCGCCGTTCGATATAATCGGACGTCTGCTCCGGGTAAAAGCGCACCTGTGTCATCACGTACGCTTACCAGAAGCGTATGTGCCGTATCAGGAACCAGTATGAGCTTTGTCGTTATGTCGGCGTTTGGAAGAATTGAAAGTGGTTGCGGCTCACACGCTTCACTTATATCGTAACCGGTTGCGCCGTCATCAACCGTCACGTTATAGATATCCCATTCGAGTGTTGTGGTTGAATAGGTACCATTTGCATCAGTGGTATTATTTTCATTAACCTTATATACCGGATCGGAGCTGGCATCCGTACCAATCGTTTTGCTCCCTCGTAAGTTAAATGGAATGTTTGGAAGCGGGATCGGGCCCTCCGCGTACTCAATAGTCCAATCTTGTATGCTCGGTGTCGATGAGGCATCGTCTGTTTTAAGTTCCATCTCAACAACAAGCTCATCATACGTTGTGGTTGAAAGACCACTTAGGTCTATAGGAGAACTGACAAAACCCGCGGCATTTCCCGGAAGATCAATGTCGGGAATAATGGTCGGATCAACTCCTCCATCATCATGATAAAAACGAAAACGTGAATCGGTCGAGGCTGGTACTGTATTGTTAAAACGCATTTCAACCCAACTTTCCAGATACAACGAAGACACTTCGGTCATTTGTGCCGTACCAGTCGCTAAACTATATCCGCTTCCCGGATCCACGAGTCGCATCTCTCCTCCGGAGACGACGATATTGACAGTTGAGGAAGCAACATACACTCCGGTAGAAAAAATATCAACAAATGTTGTGGTTGCTATCGGCTCATACGTTTCCACTGTTTTAGTACTTAGTTGGTCGATAGAAAAACTAATAGTAGTGGTATCTCCATCTATGACCGAAAGATGGGCAGGATTCGGGTTTGGCAAACTTGGAGTGGCATCGTATGTTTTTGCTTTGTTGTATCCTGCTTTTGAAACAGTTACCTCGTATTCGCTCGACTCGGGGGCGCCCGGAAATGACACGATACCGGATGTGTTTGAGAAGGAAGTCACATCAATCACGGGCGTGGTTGTGTTGTTCACGATGCGCACTTCAGCGTTAATAACCGGTGCTCCGAGAGCGTCGAATGTATTTATGGTCAATGTTCCACCACTATCGAGTGTTTCTATTCCCACCGGCACGATATTTGATACCAATGAATACGACTTTGTCGAACCGCGAACATCCCACGTCACCTCAACTTTCACCACCTTATAATCGGCAGGGATAGAGTTTGCATCCGCCCCTCCCAGACCATCAGCGTCGTCATCAACATACTGGATAAAAGTACGCACGTTATATTCC
>JANQMM010000060.1 GCA_028280145.1 Minisyncoccota bacterium
ACCCTGCAATGGAATCGGGAGTGCTTGATATCATCATCGGAAAGGGTCCGAGTGCGCGTACCATTCAGCTCGAATTGCCGCCATTTACTTTGATTGCCGCAACAACACGAATAGCACTTCTTTCGGCACCGCTCCGCTCTCGGTTTTCGGGGGGAACATTTCGACTCAATTTTTATAGCAACAAAGAAATTGAAAAAATTGTGAAGCGTTCGGCAAAGATACTCGAATGTATACTTAAAGATAATGCCGGGATAGAGATAGCAAAGCGCTCTCGCAAGACACCACGAACCGCAAATTATCTGCTCAAGCGTGCCCGTGATTTTGCACAGGTACATAAAACTGATCTGGGAAAAGAAGCTGTTCAAAAAGCACTGGAGCTTCTTGAGATCGATGATGTTGGTTTAAATGCACAGGACCGGCATCTTTTGGAGGTCATTATCAGAAAATTCAATGGCGGCCCTGTGGGACTTAACACCCTCTCTGCCGCAACAGGAGATGAAATGGCGACCATCGAAGATGTTTCTGAACCATATCTCATTCAGCTTGGATTCATTGAGCGGACTCCTCGCGGGAGAATGGTCACCGAGCACGGATACGCACACATGAAGGTGAATCTTCCGGAAACTATGCAGAAAAAGCTCCTCTAAAGCTCAACTCTTAGCAACCAACACTGAGAAAGCCCCGGATACCCGGGGCTTTCACGCGAAACTAGTTGCGCTTCACGCGTAGGAGAGCACAAAGCACAAACTCTTCATGTCCTCCATAAAATGAGACGATACGAGCAACTTTCTTCCAATGTTGCTGTCAACATCTCGACGTTCTCTTGAAAAGACATAGATATTCGCGTAAGCGCCCCTGCTCACATCAAAATGAGCGGTCGCCAGCTCGTGAACAAATGCGTGGCGATGCTGCGAAGACAACTCGCCGATCTTCAGGTGCAATGCCTTATCCGAGGTGATTATGATAACCCCCCTGACACCCTCGATTCCGCAAGGAAGATCGGTTTGAGCCTGGATTTCAGACATATACACCTTGCCGTGCCCGGAAGCACCAAAGCCATCAGTAAGCGGAATCACAACCGGAGTCGCTCGGGATGAGAGCACATTTTCCATTTCACATACCTCGTAGAGCCTGCGAGAAAACGTCGGGAACTCGCTTGTCTACTACAGTTAAAGAACGACGTTTCGATTGGAGAATACAAACAATTCCAAAAGATGTCAATTATTTTCAAATTTATAATGTTTCGATACGTCTCATTCGCGCGACTTGTGAGTTACTCTATAATTATGATTAAATGTATAGACTAAGTGCTAACCAACCTCTAATAATGGCAGGACACAACAAATGGTCAAAAATCAAACATAAAAAAGCGGCAACTGATGCACAAAAGAGTAAAATATTCTCAAAACACGCATCACTTATTGCCGTTGAGTCACGAAACGCAAACGGTGATGTACACTCTCCGGGACTAAAGGCCGCAATTGAACGCGCAAAGAAAGACTCGATGCCTGCGGCCAACATTGAACGCGCTATTAAAAAAGGAGTGGGTGGAGAAGCAGGTGCCATGCAGCCACTTACCTATGAGGCGTACGGGCCTGGTGGTAGCGCTCTTATGATCGACACAATTACCGACAATCGAAATCGTACTGCCGCAGAAATAAAACACTTGCTCTCAAGGCAAGGTCTTTCGATCGCAGAACCAGGAGCTGCAGCCTGGGCGTTTACGAAGAACACTGAAATGGAATGGGAGCCAAACACGACCATTTCTATAAGTTCGGAAGATGAAGAAAAATTGAAAAGCGTTATTGAGACAATTGAGGAACATGACGACGTGCAAGGAGTATATACCAATGCCGAATAGCACTTAAGGTATGAGAATTCTTGCAGTAGATCCGGGATATGATCGTCTTGGTATTGCGATCATAGAGAGAAAGGCAGGAAAGGAGATACTTCTCTACTCAGACTGTTTTCAAACAGAAAAAGATGCCTTGTATGAAAAACGACTTCTGGATATAGGAGATGAGATGGAGCGTCTCATTCGAGAATATGAACCGAATGTTTTTGCTTCTGAAGCGTTGTTTTTCGCAAAAAACCAGAAAACAGCCATCGCTGTTGCAGGAAGCCGCGGAACACTTCTCTATATCGCAAGAAAACATAATCTTCCTGTTTTTGAATACACACCATTACAGATAAAGATAGCTGTTACCGGCTACGGAAAAAGCGACAAGGCTCAGGTCACAGACATGGTCAAACGTCTTATTCGTATTGAGAAACAAGTAGCTGTTGATGACGAATATGATGCAATAGCAGTGGGACTTACCTGTGCCGCCACAGAAAAATTCAGTGAAAAATCGTAGCGTGGATATCCACAAAAGGTTTGCATTTTTTGTATTGCAAAAGAGGATTGATCTGATAGAAATAGGGTGTCGAAAGACACACTTTACCGAAGAATAAGAATCTTAGGATATGGGAGATTTCATAGATGACACATTTCAAGATGTGCATGACGATGCGCTCGAAGCTGAGAATGACAATATGGACGGTGACCTTGATGGATTGGACTTTGCAGAAGATGGATTGATCGATGATGAGGACGACGATGGGGTCTTACATGATAGTTTCGATGATGCAGAATCATTTTAAAAAAACCGGCACTGCCGGTTTTTTTGTTTACAATACATCAATGGATATAAAGCGACGTTTGCCTATCTTTATTTGTGTTGCAGATGAAAATGTCTGATCCATATCCGTTACTTTCTCTCCTGTGGTCATATTCGTCACTGCACTTTCTTTTATAAGTCTGCGTAATTCGTTTTTGGAATCAATCAACTTCGTTTCAATGAGTATTTCAACGAGCGGTTTCGTCTTAACCGCTTCCACCCGGAGAATATCTTCGGGCACACCGCCTTTTGTAAAAGTGTTCTCGAACGCATCCTGTGCGTTTTTTGCATCAGTTTCATTATGAAGTAATTTTACGACTTCATAAGCAAGTCTCATCTTGGCGTCCTTAGGATCTTTAGACATGATGGTGTCAATTTCTCCCAAAGAAACACGTGTGCATGTCACAAAATACTCTTTTACCAAATCATCATTAAGTGACATGACCTGACCATACATATCATTTGGCGCTGTATCCAAAACGATCGTATTGCCCCAACTTGAACTCATCTTCCGCCCATCAAGTCCTGAAATAAGCATGTTTGTCATCACGCTTTGTGGTTCTTGTCCGTATACTTCTTGTAACGCTCGCCCTGCAAGCAAGTTGAACCACTGGTCTGTTCCGCCGATTTCGACATCTGCGCGCACCACCACACTGTCATACCCCTGCATGAGAGGATACAGTGTTTCTCGAAGAGATACGCGTTTTCCTTCATTAAGACGCTTTTTTATATTCTCGCGTGCAATGAAATCGGCAACGGAAAATGCATTCGCTTGTTTACCGATCTCAGCAAACGTGAGTTTATCAAGCCATTTTGAATTATATACTTTCTCGACCGTATGCATGTCGAGTATCGCCTCAGCCTGCGCAAAGTATTTTTTTGCATTTCTATCCACTTCTTCTTTCGAGAGCATTGGTCGTTCACTCTCTTTGTCCGAGGTATCACCGATAACTCCGGTTGCATCACCAACGATGAATATAATATGATGACCGAGTTTTTGAAAATCCCGAAGTTTGAGAAGTTGTGTTGCACGACCGAGGTGAATGTGAGGGCTCGTTGGATCGACGCCAAGTTTAATACGCAACTGTCTGCCGGAATGCAATTTTTCCCTAAGTCTTTCTTCATCAACAACTTGACTGACGCCTCGAGAGAGAATTTCTTCGATTTTCTGGCTATCCGTGTCTATTGTTACCTTCTTTCCTTGAAATAACATACACAAAATGTAGCACAGATACGGCTTTTTTTGTATGTCCTATGTCGCCCCATAGATTTGACCTGAATGGTAAGAGAGGTTATAACGGTGTATCAAAAAATGATACCATTAGAGCACGATCGCTATGATTTAAGAGCGTAACAAAGGTAGATATTTGCGGATAAGAACTATTTCTGTTGTAATGAAAAAAAAGAGGCGTTTATTCAAAAAAAGAAAAAAGAGGGTATTCAAGCACACACGGCTTTTTTATATACTTGAAGGTGTTTTTTTGGGCGGACTTATTCTTTTCTTTTTGGGAACGGGAAGTTTTCTTCTGTGGGCCTCGTCACTCAAAACCCCCGACATAGAAAGTTTCGAACAGCGAAAGATCGCTCAATCAACGAAGATCTACGACAGGACAGGAGAAATCTTGCTTTTTGATGTACACGAGAACGTAAAGCGAACACTTATTCCCTTTGAAGAGATATCGCGTCACGTAAAAAACGCCTCAGTTGCAATCGAGGATGCTGAATTCTATGAACACATAGGTGTTAAGCCTGTTGCATTTTTGCGCGCAGTGATCGCTAATTTACAGGCGCGGGAATTTGCGCAAGGTGGTTCTACCATCACTCAACAAGTGGTCAAAAATTCGGTTCTTACAAGCGAGAAAAAAGTCTCTCGCAAACTAAAAGAATGGGTTCTTGCGGTAAAGCTTGAAGAGACACTCAGCAAAGAGCAGATTCTTGAGCTCTATCTGAACGAAGCTCCATTTGGTGGAAGTATTTATGGTGTGGAGGAAGCGAGTCGTTCGTTCTTTGGAAAATCTGCCGCCGACGTCACGTTGGCAGAAGCCGCATACCTTGCAGCCCTCCCGCAAGCACCGACATATTACTCTCCATACGGAAACAACAAGGATGCGTTAAGTGCGCGAAAGAATCTCGTACTTCAGAAAATGCTTGAAAATGAATTCATTACCGAAGAAGAATATACGGAAGCCCAAAAAGAAGAAGTGGAGTTCCTCCCGAAAAGCGAAACAGGTATTCAAGCGCCACATTTTGTCATGTACATACGTGAATATTTAGCGGAAAAGTATGGAGAACGTGCAATTGAAGAACGTGGTTTTAAGGTGATCACAACACTTGATTTTGAACTACAAAGAGAAGCAGAAGAAATCGTAAAGCGTTACGCGCTTGAAAACGATGAAAAATTTGATGCGAGTAATGCGGGGCTTACTGCGATAAACCCCGAGACTGGAGAGATTTTGGTGATGGTCGGTTCTCGTGACTATTTTGACGAAGAAATTGACGGCAATTTCAATATTACACTCGCACACCGTCAACCAGGTTCGGCATTCAAACCCTTCGTCTATGCAACCGCTCTTTCAAAAGAGTATACGCCCGAAACTGTTGTGTTTGATGTGCAGACACAATTCTCTTCCACCTGTGAAAAAGATAAGTTCATTAGTGATGAAAATTGTTATGCACCAGTAAACTACGATGATACATTCCGTGGTCCCGTCACCATGCGAAACGCACTTGCACAATCTATGAATATTCCGGCTGTCAAATTCCTCTACCTTGCTGGACTCAATGACTCACTTCAAACCGCAAAAGCAATGGGGATTAACAGTCTTACCGATATCGGTGTATATGGTCTCACACTCGTTCTAGGCGGTGGCGAAGTGTCTCTTTTTGACATCACAAGTGCGTATGGTGTGTTTGCAAATGAAGGGATTAGAAATGAGCCTGTGGGTGTGTTGCGTATTGAAGAGAACGACGGAACACTTGTAGAAGAATTCAGGTCTTCACCAAACCGGGTTATGGACAAACAAACAGCACTCCAGATATCTGACATGCTCTCAGACAATGAAGCACGCACTCCTGCTTTTGGTGCCCGGAGTTTTTTGCATTTTCCCGGTCGTGATGTAGCCGTAAAGACAGGAACAACAAATGATTATAGAGACGCGTGGATCATCGGTTACACACCCAATATAGCTGTGGGAGCGTGGGCAGGAAACAATGACAATAGTCCTATGGATAAAAAAGTTGCAGGTTTTATTATTGCGCCGCTATGGAATGAATTTATGTATCGTGCCTTTGAAAAGGTTGAGGATGAAAAATTTGAACGACCCCGGTCTTCGGTAACAGAAGACTCAAAGCCGGTGTTAAGAGGTGTGTGGCAAGGAGGTGAATCATATTTTGTCGATACCATAAGCGGAAAACTTGCGACAGAATACACTCCGGAGGAACTAAGGGAGGAGCGCTTCGTAACTGACATTCACTCAATTCTTCATTGGGTTGTGAAAGATGACCCAAGAGGACCTATCCCGACCAATCCGCAAAGAGATTTTCAATACACTAATTGGGAATATGCCGTAGAGAGATGGGCTCTTGCAAATAATTATGCAGTCGCTACAAGTTCCACAAGTACTATCCCGACTGAATTTGATGACGTACATAGACCCGAGTTCGCACCAAAAGCATTGATTAATAATTTCAACTCTGAAAAATTCTATAGTGAGAATGACACTGTGATCATTCCGCTTACTGTTGAAGAAACAAAGTATCCCATCGGGAGGGTTGATTATTTCATAAATGGAGAATTCATCGAAACAAAAGAATCTGCACCATTTACCCTCACCATCAATCCAGAGAGGATCGGGGCAACAAAGCCAAGCAATACCGTGAAAATGGTGGTGTATGATTTTGTACTCAACAAAACAGAGGTTTTGACCACCTTCAAGATACGATAATTACACAATGTTATTGATTGTGTATTTTTTCAGTTTTTCCTGAAGTAATTTAAGAATTGCTTTTTTGTGCAAATAGAGCTCAGTCTTAAGAGTCGGGTGTACGTTCAAAAAAATAGTTTCTCGTTGAACGGTAATCTCATTTTTAGTGATATCAACGTTCATAATCTCCTTAACACAGGAAATAAAAACATCTTTGATGTATGTGTCAGAAGGTTTTAAGTTCTTGAACTTTTCTAGAAAACCTGAGATGTTATTAAAATCCATATTGTTTTCTATATCAGAAAAACTCTCTCCTTTTCCTTACTATTTATTCATCGGCATCACCAAATAGAGAAATGATGTATCCGACACTCCTTTCATAACCACAGGACGACTCAAGCCTGTAAATGAGAGTGATATGCTATCGGAGTTAATTGACTGAAGACAATCTGTTATGTATTTATGGTTGAAACTGATCTGCAAATCATCACCGGAAAGTGCAGCATCAAGTGTTTCTACTGTCTCTCCGACATCTTTATTTTGTGACTTCAACACCACCTTTTTTTTACTCGGTTCAACCAGAAATTGTACTTGATTTGATTTATCAGAAAAAATATTTATTTTCTTTAACACATTTATCAAGTCTTGTTTTAATACAATAACTTCTGATGTGAATTCTTTTGGAAGGATCTGTTTGTAATCGGGAAAATTCCCATCTATAAGTCTTGAGGTTACATATACACCCTTTGTGGTGAATACGATCTGATTTTCATTCAAATGCACTTCAATATCCGTATCATTCAGAAAATCAAACACTTTAATGATCTCAATAATATTCTTGATCGGAATAAGAATCGGTTCCATATCAATATTCTTTGAGATCGAAAGTGTTTTTTCACCAAGCCTGAATGAATCAGTTGCAACAAAATACATTTTCTTATCGAATACATAAATATACACCGTTGCAAGTTCAGGTTTAATTGTTGTAGTGGAAGCACTGAACCACACTGACTGCACTCCCCGCAAAAAATCTTTCGAATTAAAAGTAAATGTTATATCCTCTTTCTCGATCTCAGGTAATGTTGGGAAGTCATCTGTTGGAAATGATTTAATGATTGTCTTGCTTTTAGGACTCGAAACGGAAAGATTTTCACCAGAAAGTGAGAGAGTTATGTCTTTGCTGTCATACATTGATGAAATAACACTCTGAAGAATGTTTCCGGGTACCACCACACGTCCTGGTTCGTGAATGGTTGCAGGAATGGAAAGCTCAATGCCAAGATCGATATTAGTGGCTCGAATCTTCAATACACCATCTTCATTTGCATCAAGAAGAAGACATCCCAAAACAGGGAGTGTTAGATTTTTTCCTGTTGTCTTTTCGGCAATTGAGATATTTTCAAGAAAAACTTCTTTTGAACAGGTTAATTTCATATATGTGTATATTTATATTCTCTAAAAACTACTATTACTATTAGTGTTGTGTATAAGTTGAAAACTAAGATATACCTTTCAGTGTGGGCATTATACATCCTTTTCTACTCAAGATTGTTTGTGTACAAAAGGTGTGTACAACCCCAACAACATTCATGGGAAGCAAAGCTCCCCATTGTTATACACCGTTATGGTGCATCCTATCTACAGACTTCTAAGGAACATATCCACCCTCCAAACAATACTTATTCACACCTGAGCGAATGTATAAGTCTACTTTAATATCGTTCTGATCTGATTGATCTCTTGTTCGAGTGTCGGGTCATTCTTTAGTTCCCTCTTGATCTTTTCACATGAGTGAATAACTGTTGTATGGTCTCTTCCTCCCAATTTTTGTCCAATACTTGGATACGATACATTGAAGTCTTCACGAAGAATATACATGATGAGTTGGCGTGGACGTACAATTTCTTTTCGTCTTGTTTTTTCGTAAATATTTGCTTCATCTACATCATAGAATTCAGATACTTTTTGTACCACTTCCTTCACTGATGCAGTTTTCTTAGGTTTTGCACTATTTTTGATAAGATTTTCTACCTCATCGAGTTTTAATACAACTCCTTTGAGTTGTGATTGGCAAATAAGAATGTTAAGAACACCCTCAAGATCGCGGATATTTCCCTGTACCGTAGTTGCAAGGTATTCAATGATCTCATCAGAGAGTTGAAAGTTATTATGTGCCGCTTTTGCTTTTAAAATCGCAACACGTGAATCGTAATCAGGAGTTGGTATATCAACGATCATACCCGCTGCGAAACGCGATTTAAGCCGATTTTCAAGGTCTGAAATGAAATTAGGGTGTTGATCTGATGTAAAGACTATTTGTTTGTTGTCATCATAGAGTGCATTGAAGAGATGGAATAATTCTTCTTGCGTTTTCTCCTTTTTCGCAAAAAACTGAATATCATCCATGATCAGCACATCATATGAGCGGTATTTTTCTTTGAAACTGTTCGCACGCATATCTTGGACCGCATTCAAATACTCCACCGTGAAGCGTTCACTGGTGATGTAATATACTTTTTTATCTGAATTGAGTTTCTTTAGATAGTTACCAACAGCTTGTGCAAGGTGTGTTTTTCCCAAGCCAGTCGGCCCGTAGAGAAATAGTGGGTTATAGGCAATCCCGGGCTTTTTCACAACGGCTTGTGCTGCCGCATGAGCCAGTTCATTGAAAGCGCCAACCACAAATGATTCAAACGTATAACGGGGATTAAGGTTATCGTTCTTGTTTATGTAGAAATTCTCCAAAGGAAGTTCGTTTACATTGCGAAGTGTGTTTTGTGAACGTGTGGAGTTTGTTGACGCTTTCTTCTTTACATCCTGTTCTTTGACAATGACGTATTCAAGCCCTCGAATTTCTCCGGCGAAACCACGAAGTGTTTTTAAAATGAACTTGTGATACTTCTTTGAGATCCAGTCTTTTACAAACTGACTCGGCACTCCGAGATATATGATCCCATCTTCCTCTTTAACAATGTGTGTATTCTTAAACCATGTAGTAAAATTTGCTTTAGATATATTTAGTTCGACATCAATAAGCGTGTTTTCCCAAAGTTGCTTACTATCTATTGTCATAATAAGGAGAATCGGTGAAATAAAGTGGCTAAAAAGTCACATCACATCCAGTAACTTCAAATTATACCTAGATTGCATTTTTGTACATCTTGTCAAAAAAGAATAACTATGTTAATAAACTGTTAGCAATCAATAATGCGTAGAGGATAACGGTTAAGGACAAAATAAAACAAATTGTATAGAATCTACGAATAATCAAAATAACATGTCTAAAACATATTCACCAAAGAGGCGTAAAAGAAGCAAAACACACGGATTTTTGGTCCGGAAAAGGACACCAGGAGGACGTAATGTGCTTAAAAGACGAGCTCAAAAGGGACGAAAAAAGTTAGCTCCATAAGCTAACTTTTTCCTTTATACTATCCACATGATGCGAAGAAACCACAGGCTTTCACGAGCGGCTTTTGATGAGGTGTTTACACAAGACAAGATCTCTCACTCCCCCGTTTTTATAAAAAAGGCCAAGAAAGTCGATTCTTGGAATGAATACGCAGTTTCAGTTGTGATTCCAAAGAAAGTTACGCGTCGTGCAGTGATGCGTAATCGTATTAAAAGACGGATTTATGGAATGATTCGCGAGTTTCTTCCCGAATTACCCCTACCGGAGCGTATTATTCTCATCCTTAAAAAAGATCCTCAAAAACTCTCAAACAAGGCGCTCAGAGACGAATTACGCCACCTGCTTGGTCTTTAGGGCGCTTGTAGTGCCACTTACTGCCTGATACAATGATGTGCATGTTTAATGCGCTTTGGCACACATTTTTTTATGACCCGATCTACAATGGATTGGTATTTTTTATAGATATTGTACCTACTGCTGATGTTGGTATTGCGATCATTTTGGTCACTATCGTAGTGAAACTCATTATTTTTCCTCTCTCAAAAAAGGCTGTACGCACACAGATGCTCATGAAGCGAATTCAGCCACAGTTGGAGGAATTAAAAGAGAAACATAAGGATGATCGACAAAAGCAAGCTGAAGCAATGATGGCGATATATCGCGAGAATGACATCAGCCCGTTTTCAAGCATAGGTATTATTCTTATTCAACTACCACTTATCTTCGCACTTTACTGGATGTTCTTTAACGGCGGTCTTCCGGATATTGATGCCGGGTTGTTGTATCCGTTTATTCCGATACCTGATTCAGTGAACATGAATTTCATTGGTCTTGTTGACATGGCGGGAAAGAGCATTCTTCTTGCCGCAGGGGCCGGACTTACACAATACTATCAGATCTCTTTAATGCTTCCTGAGATCGCAGAACGCAAAGATAATGCTTCACTCAAGGAAGATCTTACAAGAAGCTTTCAACTACAAATGAAGTATGTAATGCCAGCTTTTGTGTTTGTGGTTGCGTACTTCATTTCTGCCGCAGTTGCATTATACTGGCTAACCAGTAATATATTCTCAATTGGACAGGAATTTGTCATCAGAAAACAAGTGAAAGAAAAATTCCAAGAAAGCTAGGTCATGGAAAATGTTGAAATCAAAACCTTAATTGAAGAAACGCTCAACAAGATGTCGATAGATTTTGATTCTGTTGAAATGGAGGACAATGGTTTCAATACGACATTTCAGATCAAGACGGCGGATGCAGGTATTCTTATAGGCAATCGAGGTGAGACACTCGAAGCACTCAGTTATCTTGTAAGAAGAATGATAAATCAAAAACTTCAAGGCACTGATGAAAAAGTGGTATTTGTGTTGGATGTGAACCAATATCAAACCAAGAAACTGGAAGAATTCAAAGAGGGACTTAGAACTTCTGCCGATCGCGTAAGGCTTTTCAAAGAGCCGGTTGAACTTTCTCCCATGACAAGTTATGAACGCATGATCGTACATTCGACATTTACTGATGATCCGGAGATCACCACTCAATCAGAAGGTGACGGACGATTTCGTCGCGTAATACTCAAACACGCAAGCAACACCTCAAAAGAGAGTAAAGAGAGCGTCTAGATCTAAGAAGCGACCTCTTCTGAAGTTGTTGCACTATTCTCTTCAATGATTTGAGGCAACAGCAAGCTCCAGAGTGTGGAATCCTTTTTGTTCCTGAAGAGAAGCAAGCGTTCGTCGTTTGCAAGTGAAAGGTCAATCGCGTCGATGGCAACATTGAGCGTAGTGACTGGATTGGCAAGTTCTCTTGATTGGTATGTTTCGGTATCAATTTCCCATATGTTATCAGTGAACTGAACTACCCCCTGATACCATTTATCGGGAAGTTCTCCTTGTGGGATAAGAGTCGGGGCGCCACAATACAATTTCGTATTATTCGTTTTGCTCCATACGCATTTGTGTGCAAGTGTTGCAATTTCAAGGTCAGTTATCGTTTGTGTCTGTCTGTCAAATACATGAGACGAAATCCTTCCCGTACTGTTTGTTTTTGAGAAAAATATTTTTGAGAGATCACTATTTGCAAGTGCGGTCAGTCCTTTTTCTCCCCCAAACAATTTTTGGAAGGTTCCGGTATTTAAATCAACTGCATACATGAAACCGTCAGCGATGTGCGATGCTTTAGTTGTGGCAGTAAGCGTGTCTTCTTCCGCCCAGTCAATGATCCATTCACCAAAATCACTTTCAAACGAAGGTGTTTTTTCTTCGTTTTCAAAATCGAGAACATAACCCATCAGACCAAGTTTTTCAGGAATAGTAAGTAGCACTTTTGTTTGTGTCGGGTCCATGAGCAGATTGTCTACCCCGTCTTCAAAAAACCCTCCTTCAAGTTTTTTGAATTCACTTAGACTTGACGTTGCCGTATCTGCAATAATTGAAGCTACATATGTTTTTATCACATCATTGTTTTCCTGCGCGTAACGTACAATGACATGTTCTGCGTTTCTATGAAACACTGCATCGTGTATGCGAGGAAGTGTTGTGTTCGTAACCCTCTCGGTCGAAAGAGTGGCAAGTTCTACATCAAAGACATTTCCGCTTGTTCTTTCTACATAACGAACGAATATGTCACCGTTTTCAGATGTTGATGCGACGTATCCCCCTGTTGAAACATTGGATAGTGGTTGTAATGTGGCTCCCGAATCCAAAACAACAGGAGATGATATTCCTTCGGGATTTTGCGTACTTGGTGAAGGGGGTCTTTCAGATCCATTACCTGTTCCATTGTCGTTGAATGGGAATAGATTCTGAAAAAATCCTCCCCCTTCTGGTGTTTGCCCGTTTTCTTGCGGTCCGGTCTTAGTTAGGATGAAAAACAAACCAACGGCAACAACGATGAATATAAGAAATGTAATGATAAGAAACTTTTTCATATTTGTTACCGTGATTGTGGTATACACCCTCTAAATACTTGAATGTTTATGTCGCCGATAAATAGATTCCACTCAACTTGACATTGCGCGCGATCGGTAAAGGTTTGTGTTTCGGTTCTTCTGTCACTAATAATGTAATATTCCAACACATATATGGTTTCGTTATTTCCAGCTCCCGGCGGATTTTGTCCCGGAATTCCAGCTCCCGGCGGCTCAATATTAGTACACCCCTGGACAAGCGTATAGTTCCTCTCTTGCAATCGTACCTCTAATGCTTCTTCACATGGTGTCTCGTCGAATTGGAACCAACTGCCGCGGTCGAAGTATGCATACTCAACATCTCTACTGCATCTGTTTCCTGATTCTCGAACGGCATACCAATATTGTCCGGTTCCGTCTGGGACAGAACAGCTTTGGTTATCGGCGATCGTCCAGCGAGGAAGCCCGAGGACCGAGGCGAGCGTCTGTTCGCATGCAAGCAGCGATGCTTCACCAAATGTCACCACATTACCGCTACATTCATTTCTGACACTGAGCTGGTATGGTTGAGGTTCTCTTTGACCATCTTCCGCTCCCGGAGTGATCGGTTGGAGGTCCTGAAGATCAACGTTGATCTCACTTGTTATATCTGCAAAACTTCCACCAACCAGATCACTGTTTATTGTTTGAAGGAGGATGAATGATGCAAGCGCAAGCAAAAGACCGCCAAGAACGTACTGGATACATGTTTTTGCGTTTCCTCTTGCAGGGATACTTTCACTTGTCATGAGTTGGATACCACAGATCATGAGTCTAATGACCGCAAGAATGATCGCAACGACAATGAATATATTGAAGAGGCTTTGGAAGTAATTGTCCGGGTTATCTACATCAAACGTGGTATTTGGTATGTCTGAAATGGGAACAAACTCCTGTGCGTACACATATATCGGAAGCAAAAGAAGTGAAAGTACTGCAAATAGCGTCGTTCGAGTTAACATGGTTTTATTGTGTATCTATGTTTAAAAATGCTTCGGCTTTTTGGAATATGCGAAATGGCAGGTTCAGGTTCCGGATTTCAACTGAAGCTCTCGCTGAACCACTTTCTCCCTCTCTTCTAAAAATAATTTCGTTCTCTCTTTCGGCACCACCTCTCAAAAGATCTCTGCCGTTCAGTTTCCATTTGTACTCGATCCGTTCATCTAAAACATCGTCGAATGAGAAAAAATAAGGTTCAATGCGTACCACTGTTTCGTTTTCATTAAGCACAACGTTCTCGACAGCTCTTTCATAGGACACACCTTTAAGCGGGTGGTTTTCATAGAAGAGAATTTTCGGTTCACTAAGCGGTATTTCAATAGTATCTTGAGTGGCGATCACTCCATCGCGTGATGATACGCTTAACTGAAGTTTTAACAATCTTTCCTGTATCTGACCATTTTCAAGAATAATTGTCTGTTTTCCATACCCGCTTGCCTCACCTAAGACGATACCATTTTGACTCCACGTATATATAAGCTCACGTGGATCAAGTGAACTTCCATCTGTATCCGTCATATTTGGCATGGCAGTGATCGACACAAACCCGGCTGATGGCGCCAAGGATCGTCCAAGGTAAAATGGTGGTGTATACGAATGCGATCTCCATAAAAAGTCAATCTCTTGAGCCTGAATGATGGTAGTTCTTCTGATGATCTGACCGTTTGGGGCCTCTATCTCTGCCCGAATATTGAGCTTAGTTCCAACGGGTCCTGCGTTTGACCTGAACCCAACCTTACCGACGCCCGAGAGTCCAATTTGTTCATTTATGTACCAGGTTATGTTTGCTCTATCCAGATCAACACTTGAACTTACAAGACCAACCGAAAATTCTTCACCTGCACGCACGTTTTCGGGAAACACTTGGATTGAAGTGTCGAAAACAGCTTGAGCGGACACTGTTTGTGGCAATGTGATGAGCAGTATCAAAGAAATAATGAATATACCTCCAAACATAGCCAGTTCTGTTCCTATACCTTTCAGATTTTTGTCATTGAAGATCATATATGCGTTTTCATTATACTATGGATCACTGTGTTCATATCTTATCGGTTTATAACGTTTGCTCTCATTCTATTCTTCGACTGTACTACGAAAATCTTTGCGAAAAACTCTGCATACGACCAATTACTGCTTGTCCGCGTTTGTTAGCTGAATGTTCAAGAGAACGTATGATGAAAAGGTTCAGTGTTGTCGCCGGAAGAATACTAAGAAGAGGAAGCATTTCAACACAGGTCGATATAACAAAAGAAGCAACCTTTCGAACATCAGGCTTCACTCCCTTAAAGAAAAGATAAAACAAGATGAGGAAAGTGATCAGAAAACCTGTCATAATGATGAATACGGAAAGCAGTACAGTGACGCTCAAAAACAGATCCAATATATCTTTCAATACTGCACATGCCGCCACAAACCAAAAAGACGGACCCGTTAGTTTTTTTGCGTCTTTTCTTCGCTCAACATTTTCTCCCCGAGCTCTCATCTCTCTAAGCCGCGCCGCTCTGCGTGCGCGGTAGAGTCGCGCAGTGTGTTCGGCCCCTCGTGCAACCGCGGCATGCGCAGCTCCTTCTGCTGCCTTTTGCATTGCTCTTCCCACACCGCCTGAAAGACCTGCAACAGCCGATCTTCGAGCAATGGATGCCGCCGTTTGACCTAACTGATATCGCTGACTGTTTTTATTCTGTTGTCTGTTTACGCCATCCATATTACATTCCTCCTTCTTGCGCTTTTAGTTCCTCTTTTGCTCGCTTGATCGCCAGGATTTGTGAAGGGTCTGAGGTGATGATCTGGTCTTCTGTGTATGAGGCGATCACTTTAAGTGCCACGTGTTTAAGTCCTGCAAAGAATATACCTTCCCCAACTCCCGATTCAAGAAGCAGATATTTTTCCTCATCGGTCAGGTTGAATGTTTTCTGCACGACATCGACCGAAGTCGGTGATTGTTTCATTAAAAATTGAATTGATGAGTTGGTAAGCATCGGCATGCCGTATGGTGAGCGCAAGAAGTCCTCAACGTCTTGAGTGATCGTGCAGAGGCCGACATAGTATTTTCTTCCACGCTTTGCCATGCCATAGAGAAACGATGCTGTGTCTTCAGACTTCATCATCCACCACGCCTCATCAATGACCAGTAAGCGTCGCTTAAGATTCTTACGCACCGCATTCCAGATGAAATGAGTAATGATATACATTGCAACACTCTTAAGGTCATCTTCCATATCGCGTACCGAGAACACCACAAAATTCTTGTTTATATCAACATTTGTCGGTCGGTTAATGAATCCTGCCCAACTTCCTTTGGTGTATTTTGTAAGTTTTTGCATGAGCACATCGCCTCCTTCCATGCCTCCAAGTACCATTTCAAAGTCAGAAAGAAGTGGTGGGTCTATATTTGCAAAATCAGATTCCGGGGTTATGTCTTTGATCGCATATGTTTCGGTAATAGCCCGATCTATGATGGAATCTTCCTCGGGGGTAAGCCCGCCAAGCATCATGCGAAACAAACCGACAAGATTAATGACGTTTGAGCGTAGGACATCGGCAGGCGATTCGTCCTCAAGCGGGATCGGCAGGTCGAAAGGATTGATATGATGCTCTGATGAGAGTGAAATATTGAAGTAGCGACCACCGGTTGCGTTTGCAAGATATTCATATTCACGCTCGGGGTCGATGACGATCACTTCGACACCGAACATAAGGGAGCGGAGCACTTCAAGTTTCGTGGTATATGATTTTCCGGAACCCGATTTTGCAAAGATCACCGAGTTATAGTTTTCAAGTGAGTAACGATCAAAAAGAACAAGCGATGAATTATGTCGATTGATCCCGTAGAGAATGCCGCTGTCGCTTGTAAGGTCAAACGACACAAAAGGAAAAATACTTGAAAGCGGTGAAGAATTGAGTTTTGAATGTACGTTCAGAAGATCATTTGCAACCGGAAGTACGCTTGTAAAACCTTGTTCTTGCTGGAAGAGTGCGGGTTTTAGATAGACGAGTTTTGAATCAAGCATGCTTTTTACTTCAGATTCAACCTGATTAAGCTCCTCTTCGCTACTGCCGTATATGGTAACGTAGACACCGACATCAAAAAGCTTTTCTCGCGCCTGCTGAAGGTCGTCGCGAAGTTGTTCGAGGTCTTGATATGCAGTATCAAGTTTTGGATCACGTACCAGCCCTTTTTCCTCTCGCACCTGTATTTGACTTTGTACTTCAGCTACTTTCTTTTGGAATTGCTTGAGGACTGTTGCGGTTTCAACCGGATGCACAAAAATGGCAATGTCGAACATTTTATCGAGATTGATAAGTGGTGAAAACCAACTTTCTCCAAGATAGCGCGGATATGAAATAACAAAGAAGGTTCGAGCTATCTTGTCACCAAGATTCAATTCTCGCGGGGTGATCTTAAGAGCTGAAGGTGCGATTACATCTTTTAGCTCAAGAACACCGGCAGCATAGATATCCTGCGGAAGTACCGGCTTCATTTCACCTCCCTTATTCTTTTTTCCAAGTAAATTATCCAGTAATCCCATATTATTGTTGCATGTTCTGCTGTTCATTAAGTGATATTGGTTTCGAGAGATCACCCGGATTGAACATTTTGTAGAATAATTCAATGATCTCTTCGGTGCCGAGGTTTACGACACGAATACCGGTCCGTGCCATACCCTGTTCAATAACGGCAACTCGCTGTTCTATCTGAGAACGACTTTCTTCAAAGCGCGCACTCTTCTCTGCCGCATTTTGCTTTCCTCTCCCAAATGTCACACCGCCTTTGCCGGCACTTAGCATTGCTTGTGTGTACGGCACAACAATGAAGAATCGTTTTGTCATGATACTTGCACCTTCAACGAACGTTTTAACAAAATCAATATATTCTCTTGTCTGTACTCGCATCAGATCGGTTGTTTGTTGTTTATAAAGTTCCTCAAGTTTTGCAATGTATGGTCGAATATCGAGGTCTCGCGATTGGATGAAGATCTGAATTGAGAAATCAAGAGAGTTAAGGAAGTTCTGGAATTGTGCAAGGATCGCCACCTGCTCCTCTTCGCTCTTGAGGGCAAAGTTGACTGATGAGGTCATAAGGATGGCACGCATTGAACCGTCCTTGAGTATGACAATACCATCTCGAACCTCCTGGATCGGTACGAACTCTTGCGTTGGTGTAAAGTTTTGTTTTGGTGCACTAGCCATTATCGTTGGTTTTCACTCGAATAAATACTGTCACTTTCCTGAATATCAAGGCTCCACGCCAGGTCCTTTAACTTGCTGTCAGATAGTTTTGGTACGAAAATGTCCGACACTTCTTCCGATACCTCCTCCTCTTTGCGGGTCGGTTGCTTATCGATCTTTTTCCAGATGTATAGCCTTGAGTTCGTAAAGTACTTGAAAGCGGCTTCCACAACATGAATGAACGGTCGATTGTTTACTTTGTAAAATGCAAGAGCAAAGCCAAGTGCAAGGATCGGTGAGGAAATGATGAGTCCGAGAAGGAAACTTCCGGTTATGGAATAGGCGACAAAAAACGCACCGGCTCCACCTCCAACCCACGCAAATTGTTTTGCGGAGAATGGTCCGAAGATCTTATCTTCAACATCTATGAATTGTGGTACGTGAAATTGCATGTTCGTTGATCGTAATTTGCTTTTCTCTAATCTATTGTTTCTTTGTAAGGGTCATTTGCAATTTGTTCTTTTGAGGAAGGGCTGACATTTGTGACTCGTTCACTATTCTCTTTCATTTTATTCTTTTCGACAGGTACATGGACTGATTGTTGTAATCGTTTTTTGAAAATATCATCACTTTTTACTTCGCGTACGCTTGGCGTTTGCAATACTTGCTCTTGGGCCGTTGGTTTCGTTTCAGGTGGTGTTGGCGCAACGATCGGACGATCCTGTTTCGGCTCACTTTTTTTTCTGTTAATCTCAACAAGCGGAATCTGATGATCAATTTGCCTCTTTTGTTTTGGTGTCTGTGGTGTTGGTGCAACAATATCATCTGTTCTCGAGTTATTCTCTTCTTCCTCTACATATGCACGTTGAATAAGGTGTTCTTGCACCGGAAGAAAAATGAGCCGTTTTGTCTTCTTTGAAATTTCTTCTGCACGTTTCATGGCTATCTCCATGTTGTGTTTTATATTTACGGTGAATTCCTCAACACTTTCTAACTGCAAAAGTACAAGCATGACCTCAACACCAAATGCGTTTTTTTGGACTTGTTGCAAGGGGTGATCCTTAAGGATCTCTTCGATATTCTCAACAAGTATGGCAGAACGTACATGCTGCTTCAATATGTCAGGTAATTTATTGTATTGTTCACGAATGACCTCTTCCATATCTATGTTTTTCCGGATTCGCCGCTATCTGCTCCGGATGGTTCCGGCGGCGGTTCCGGGGTTGTTGATTCACTTGGTATTTCCCCGGCATCTTCCAATGCTTTTTTGATGTTTGCAATTGTTGGCTTACCTCTTCTGATCTTATGCGCAGCTTCTCTGTTTGCCTTTGTTTGTCCAAGAAGTGTTGTCACAACGCGTGAACCAACGCGTGTTGTTCCGTCTGGATGGCGACCACTTAACGTGTCTGCATACTGTGTTCTTCGAGCATCACCACGTCCACCCACGTATGCTTTCTCAAGCGCTTCTTCTATATCTCCTCCGGTTTCTTTGAATTCTTTGAATGCTTTCTTGCTGAGATGTTTTCGAGCGGCTCTGTCCTCAGCGGCCTGTTCAATTCTTTGAATATCATTGTCCAAAGCTATGATCGTGTCCTCCCATTTCTTTTGTTCTTCAGCTGAAGCGCTTTCGAGTTGTTCTCGGGCATCTTCACGTTCTCGCGCGAGAGTGCTTATCCGAGCTCTCGCATTTTGTCTTTCTCTTTCAAGGTCAGCTTGATACGCTCGTTGTCTTTCAGCTATATTCCTTCTATCCAAACGGGTTTGACGCTCTGATGTTGACGATATTTGATTTGCAAGATCCTCCCGACGCTTGACCTGATCCTTTCTGATCTGATCATAACCACCCCTGCCGCCGGCTCTGCCAAAGTTCAATCCTGTTGCTTTCTGAATGGTTGAGCCAAGCCTGCTTCCACGAACATCAAAACTTGCCCGGCTACCAACGTTTCCAACACGCAAAGCCGCTCGGGCACCAAAACCACTGACCCCTCGTTTGCCAGCATTTTGCTTGAGCCATTCGCTGTCACTTATTGAGCGAGCAGCTCTTCCAATGGTTCTTCTTCCTGCAAAGGCTGCAGCGCCAACACCAAATCCTGTTGTTCTACCCGCCCATCTTGTTGCGGTTCCGGCAAGCGATCCGGAGACTGCCTTTGCAACCTTAAGAGAACCAAGCACCAACCCGATAATAACTATGTAGTTAAGAAGGAATCCGTTTCCATTGATAAATGGAATGGCCACTTGATCGGAGTTGATGGCGTAATCGGGATTACTGCTTATATTGAAAAGATCATCAGCACTTGCGATTCCAATAGTGACAACCATTGCAAGTAGGTAGATCGGAGCTACAAAAGAATCTGCAAGAAGTCGATTCAACCACAGATTCCAATATCTTTTTGTTTCGGGGAGAATGAGTGCCGCAAATGCGATCGGTGAGAGCATGAGAATGAACATCAAAGATATATGACGCAGAATGAAAAGGAATGCTCCGGAGAGAAATACAAACGCCGCAATGATGAAGAATATTGCATTGAAAAGGTGCATCATACCAAACTGAAAATTACTTGTTGCCGATGCCGCCTCTTTGATCTCATCAAGACGCATTCTGTCTACAAGCACATCGCCAATTCCAATATCGGGCGGGGCGCTTACGGTGCTGTAGAGTGTTTGTGCCAGACCATTTGATATATCGATAACGAATCCGGCCAAAAAGAAACTGAAGTTGATGAATATGCCGACGAGTACTACATTTACAATGACCTTTCGAGTCTGGAAACTTGATACCTGCAAAATGGTCATGATCGCGGCGTAAAGCAGTATGAAAATGAAAAGGATATTAACAAGATCGCGGAACATGGTCCACCCGGTTACGATTCCCGCAATCTGCAAATTATCTCCATTGATTGAGTATCGTAGTGCTGCATCAAGAAACTCTCCGGAGAAGGCCGCGAGAAAACCGAACGCGGACTCAAGAAGGCTCATCATGCCTTCAAACATATTTCCTAGCGTTGCATCACCAATACCCCCAACAAATCTTGAAAGCCATTCGGTAAAACCGTTGGCGTGTGCAATGCCTCCGGGTAGTGAAAAGAGTATAAAAGTAAAAAGCAACGTTGGTGACATCAGTAACACTTGCCTTACTATCTTTTTGGTCTTTCTTTGTGTGTTTCTAACAAACATACGCTTTGAGGCTTTGATCTAAGGAAGTTGGTCTATGAAAAATCTGGAATCAAGAACATCTTCAAAGATCTGCTGTCCGTCTCGGTCTGCGAATTGACCACTTTCAAAATCGAAGAAGGCACTGTCTACAACGATACCGAATTCATACGGAAGCGGACCGCTGTTATTGGGGTTTCGTATAGAAAGACCATTGCGGTCGAATCGAGCTGTTTCAATATCGACGATGTTGCGTACATCTACCGGCCCCGCCGGCGTTGGAGGTATATCAAAATTCTCATAATCAGTTGAGTCAAGGGATATGTCCGTGAAGTTTCTGGATTCAAGGATATTGGTAAGACCGCGCCATCCGAGTATGTCGTTTAGAACAGCGAGCGTGTTTGGTGCTATCCATTCTTCGTACTCATCATTCAATTCCATTTGTCGCAACGCCGAACCGAATACGAAAGAAGTTTGATCTTGAATAAGCGCTCCCGGGGTGGTGATGCGGCAATTTCTTCGATCTTCTTCATTTGCGTCTCCGTCTGAGTTTACAAATACACCAAGGTCACATATTTCGTATGAGAAAAAGCCACGACCCCAAGCAAGTTTTTCTTGTTCTTGTTCCAGCTGTGTTGTAACTCGTCTATTAAGCTCTTCAAGTGCATTATCCTTTACCGCATTAATAGCGATCTCCTCATCGGCCACTTGTTCTTCGAATGTTCCTACGGGATTATCCGGCGCAAGGACAACGTTTGTCGGGAATCGATCCTGGAAAAGATTATCCGCAATGGCTTCGATCAGTATAATCTTTGCATCAGTGCCCATGTTGGGCGAATCAACAATGTCTTGCATAAGCACGCGTGCCGTTGCAATGGTCACCAGCTGATAGTAAATATTTTGATTTGTCAGAAATGCAGGATTTCCGTTAAAACCGGTTGTGACGAACCTTTGTGTTTCTATGACAAATTCACCAATGAGGTTTGCCCACGCGTGTTGGAGCGTATGGTCTTCTTCGTATTCTTTTTCACAAAGAAGACGGAGATATTCGGCGGTACGTTGCACATCCCCATCCTGTTCCTCTGTGAACTCGGATTCACGGATCATAGCATTAATGAGGGCTACTAAGTTTGAGGAAGCATCGTTGTCATAGACGGGAACTTCTCCGGCACCACTTCCGACGTTACCCGGCTGGATTTGAAATTCCCGGTTTTCAAGAATAGTGTCGAGGTTTCGACACGGTTCGGCCTGATTATTATTAAGTGGGCCAATAAAACGAAGGGGTGGATCTGAGGCATCTGTTCCGGGGAGATGGTCTGCCGTTATGGTATGTATTGGTATGAGCAATGAACACATCAATACGAAAGTGATCAGTCGTCGAAGTGTTTTCTGTTGTCTTATTGGTCTATTCATATGTTGCATATCCAAAACCGATCAATTCTTCAACACTTTGCAGATATTTGCTTTGGTGGTTGATGTGCGTGGCTGTGGCAAAAAAACCGGTCATAGGGTCAACTGTCGTTGTTTCTATATCTTGAAGGGAAAGTGCGCTTAAATAGAGATTATTTGCAATTGAAAGATGTGTTTCCACGAAGTGGGAAGGTACCGGAATGGAAAGAAGATCTCGTGCGATACTCATTGTTTTTTCGTTGAGTTCTCGAATTCTCTCTAGCGTTGAGGGGCTTTTTGTTTGAAGCCATTCTTGAGTGAGGGCAAGCGGATCCTCTTGTAATACGGGGCCGTGTTCTGAAAGAGCAACCATTATGTCCAAGATATATCGATCGCGATTTTCTTGAGTATTTTCATGTACTTGCAAATTACTTCTTGAGAACGGAGGGTCGTACACCTTGGGCTCTTTTGAGAGAAGATCAATCGGATTTGGTGCATTTTGTACTTCTTCCCCAAGGCGGTTTACCGCGCTATAAACCGAATCGCTAAGGCGTATGTTGATATTCTCTGCCTCTGAGACATACTGCTTCCCATCACCTACTCCATCCTCATCAGAATCAGGGTTTTTAGGGTCGGTTCCATGAAGTGCTTCTTCCCAGTCGTATAGTCCGTCTCCATCAGAATCAGGAAAAGCGCTCTCAGCACTTGCAACTGAGCGCAAAATAGTGTCTTCTATTGCGGAATTTTGTTGTGACGTTCCTTCATAGACAATTGACCAAGCCAAAAGGCCAATTGCAAGAACACCCACAACAAAGACCTTTCTGCTAGGGAAATAGCGCGGCATCTTTGTGTGGTTTTTATAGTTAAAGTATAACAGTGGAAATACTCTATTTATAGAAATCGCCTGTTGATTACATTATTCCCTTTTAGTCACACTTTTTCTCAAAGAAGTATTTCAAAAAAAACGTGCATGGTATACTAAAAACGAATTTGTCACATAACCACTACGAAACCATGAGCATTTCAAAAATGCGAAGTATTGTTCTGGCTCTAATACTCTTGTCGGTAAGCTCATTTTCTTTTGCGGGCGTTGTTACTGCGCACGAAACAACACCTGAGCACGCCGAAGAACACCAAATAGAAGCGCTTCTTGAGCAGATTCAGGCACTTTTAGCTGTAATTGAAGCTCTGCAGGCACAAATTGTTGCTATGCAGTCCGGAGTGTCTCCGGTAGCAGTCGGTTTTTCTCAAAATTACGGAATCGGAGATGAAAATATCGAAATTCGCACTCTTCAAGAGATTTTGAATCAGGATCCACGAACTCAGGTAGCGGCGTCTGGTCCCGGTTCGCCAGGCCAAGAAAGCACCTATTATGGCGTTTTAACTGCTGATGCCGTGTCACGATTCCAAGAAGTATACGCTTCCGAAATCTTATTGCCCGCAGGGCTCTCTCGGGGAACTGGTTATTTTGGTTCCGGCACACGGGCAAAGATGAATGCATTAGTCCAAGCAAAAAGTGGTGCGATAACCGTACTTACTCCGAAAAGTGATCTCGAACACTCGATCAGTGAACAAACAGATGCTTCGGAAGCCGCAGACGCACCAGCAAATACCTTTGGCGACTTTTCTACGGATCAAAGTCTCGACCTAAGCCTTCTTTCGGGAAATGAGTCAACTACTGTTGATTCTGCCGTAACATCAGGTGGTGGAGCGCAGGTTGATGCACTTTCCACCTCGCTTGTATATGAAACGAGCGACACGTTTGCTGTTGGTGAGGCAAGTTCATATGCCGGAGCACCGGGCGAGAACATAACCATTAAGGGAATCAAACTTACTAACGGCACAAAAATCAACTTTGACGATACTGCAATAACCGGCATTGCCTCATCGGACGGCACTTCACTTACCTTCGCGATCCCAGATATTGAAAAAGGGCCGTACGAACTCACCTTTACGAGCGAATCGGGCGAAGAAGCGATTCGCATTATGGATTTTGTTGTTACGTTTCAAAATGCAACTGCTCCCGAGATATTTTCGATCTCCCCATCTCTTGGGGCTGATGGGACACTGATCACAATTCGCGGCACTGGCTTTACTGCAACGGGGAATCAAATTGAATTTGGACAAAATGTTGTAGCGGGTGTTCCTTCAAGTGACGGCAAGACTCTTAAAGTAAACGTTGCTTCCGGGCTTGAGATTCCAACTTCTGCTGAGTTTTCCGAAACAGGCGTGGCAGAGTGGCCGGTATTCATCTATATCGCAAATGCAAATGGTCGAGTGGAAGAGCCGGGATTGTTTGTTATCAGGAATTAATTGTCATGCGTCTTGCGGTTACACATATGATGGCAAAGATAAGTATCATTGGACTGATTCTTTTTAGTCTTAGTATTCCAATCACACATGCACAAATTCTTGATGAGATCATAGAGCCGGAGATTTTTCTTCGTGCGGAGTTGAGAAACGCAATCGGGCAGATCTCGTACGATGCGTTTGTGCAGGAAGTCGGACAGGGTACTGTCGATTTACTCCTACTCCAGACAGGAGTTACGCTTACATCAGAACTTATCGAGCGGGCCGGTCCACTTACTTCAGGTAAATTCATCAATAGTGTTGATGTAAATACGGCCGTATTTTTTATTACCAACAACGGAAGCTATGCTTTTGCGGATCTTTTGAATGCATCCGGAGTTGAAAATGTTTCAACACTTATTTCCAGAATAGGCAATCAGAATGTAAGTGCTCTGATCGGTGATATCGGGACTGAAAACTTAAGCGGTATCTTAGGTGATGTCGGAGGAGGGGCTTTTGGCGACATGATCAGTTCGGTGGGGTTTGCGAATGTATCAACACTCATCAATGATCTTGGTTCTCCTAATTTTACCGCAATGTTGCGGGATGTTGGTGTGGGCACCATTGAAGAAATGGTTGCCGATCTGGGTTTTACTGATTTCAATTCCGTTGTAAACGGTATTGGTGTTGGAAATCTTACTGCACTTGTCTCTGATTTGGGCGGGGCGAATCTTGCGGATTTCATACAGGATCTTGGAATGCCGGACTTCAATGCACTTCTTACCGATGTTGGTATAGCGGATCTAAGAACGCTTGTGGAGGATCTTGGAGCGGATGCATTTACTGATCTTATTGGAGATTTGGGCGTTATTGATTTTTCCTCACTTGTCTCTGATCTGGGCATTGCTGATTTTTCCTCACTTACTGAATCTATTGGGCTGGGTGCATTTCGAGATCTGTTTGATGTGCAGGGCATTGCCGGCATTGAAGAGTTGGTCGACAATTTGGGTGTAGATGACCTTTCGACGCTTGTTGATGATATTGGTATTGGATCTCTTGATAATATTTTGAACACAGTTGGGTTTGATGGGCTTCTTACGACAATTGATAATTTTGGTCTCGACCAGGTCGGCATTGAACTTGGAACGGTACTTACTCCTGAAATAAACAACCTTATTGCTTCTATCGGCCAGGTGAATTTCGACACACTTGTCGGTGATATTGGACTTGGCGGCGTTGAAGGCCTGCTTGGTTCTGTTGGCGTGAATGATTTTTCAACACTCGTCTCAGACCTGGGCGTTGCCGATATCGGAGTACTTGTTAACGACCTTGGTGTCGGCAATGTAAGCAATTTGCTTGAAGGATTGCCTAGAGGTGTTGTTGATCTCGACACGCTCATTGATGACCTCGGCGGCATCGCAAACCTCGACACGCTCATTGATGACCTCGGCGGCATTGGTGATCTCACAAATCTTATCGACGGTCTTGATGGCATCGCAAACCTCGACACGCTCATTGATGACCTCGGCGGCATCGCAAACCTCGACACGTTGGTTAACAGACTCGGCGGCGTAGGCGATCTTACAAGCCTTATTGATAACCTTGGAGGGATTAGGGAATTAGACACACTTATAAACAATCTTGGCGGGCTTGGAGAACTAGACACGCTTCTTACAAGCCTTGACGGTTTTGGTGATCTCACAAATCTTATTGATGGCCTTGGCGGGCTTGGAGAACTCACGGATCTTGTCGCTTCGTTTGACAATGTGCAAGACCTGGCCGGATTATTCTTAGGCGGAGAGATCGGTGATGTGGTTGCAATGATTGATGAGTTTGGTCTTGATGCGGTAGCTGATTGGGCAAATGATTTTGGCGGTGAGCTAGTCGGAAATCTTCTTGCAAACGCAGGGTTGGGTGAACTTACCGAATTTGCAAACCTAAACGGTGTTGGAGTTATTGGGGATCTCTTGAGCGGGAATGTCAGCGTTGACACACTTGCCTCCGCATTCGGGTTTGGTTCAAATCAAGGTCAAACACCATTTGGCGGGACAATTGTCGGGCCATACATTCCATGCACCTGTAGTTTTAATGGATTCATCGTTGGAAGCGTTGCTCCCGTTCCCGGTGGTATCGCCGCTCCACAAATGTTTTACCATCTTTTCAAGTCAAGGCTTTACCCGAATTATCGTCCGTTTCCCGGTCGCCTGACGCTTGGTCTGCGAGATCAAGTCCCGACACTAAGCTGCAGAATTATTGTCTCTCCATTTCCTCTTGTTTGCATTCCGGTACCGGCTGCCGCAACCATCAACATTATCGGAACGAATTAGTTTGTTACACAAAGAAATAGTCTTTTCCACATCTCCAGGCTCAGCTCTTCCGCTCGGGAGCTTTCTGAAACACCACAACTTGTAAAAGCCTTCCGTAACACATCCTTGGGGTAGAGGGTCTCAAGGTTGTTTATCATTTTTTTTCTCTTATGCTCAAAACCTGCTTTCAAAAAAGTGAAAAATAACTTTTCATCAACATCTTCGAAAAAAATTCGCGATATATTGCTAATATGGACAATTGCCGAATCTACTTGTGGTTTTGGTGAGAAGTAACGTGCCGGTATTTTTTCTATGAAACGTGCCCTGCCGTATGCTTTAACACTTAGTGAGAGCAGGCTTTCTTTTCCATCTCGACAAACGAGACGTTCTGCAACTTCTTTTTGCATGATGAGCGTCATGCTTATGGGTTGTTGTTTTCTGCTTAAAAAATGTCGAATGATCCGTCCGGTGATGTAGTATGGAATGTTTGCAACAAGCAGATAGGGTTTCTTCGTGTATTCATCAATATCCACAGACAATGCATCGCCGGCAATAAGCGTGAAACGTTTTTGTTCAACTTCTTCCGCGAACGTTTTTTTCAGCTTTTGGGTCAAATCATCATCTTTTTCAATTGCAACCACCTGCTCTGCCTTTTGCAGGAGTCCTTTGGTCAACGCTCCTTTGCCCGGACCGATCTCAACAACAACATCATCTTTCCCTATTTCTGCGACACGAATAACGTCATCAATAAATTTTTTTGAGGTTAAAAAATGTTGTCCTAAATGTTTCTTTGCTCTCATCTTGCTTACTTCTTAGAGCTTACTTAGAGTTTATCCAGATCAAGGTAAACTGTTTTTTCCTCTTGTGTAGTTTCAAACGGTTGTTCTGTTTCGACGAAATTCTCGTCAATATCGGTCAAAAACTCAGAAGGGATATTTATGTGCTGTGCTCCATAGATAGTTCGCACTTGTGTATGTGTAAGAAATACTTTTTTACGTGCACGGGTGAGTGCCACATAGAAAAGCCTGCGCTCTTCTTCGTCATCGATTTTCTTTTCAGCTCCTTCGTGCGGAAAGAGTCCTTCTTCAAGTCCGGTGACAAAAACGACATCAAACTCGAGCCCTTTGGCAGCATGCACGGTCATGAGCTTCACTCCTTCGTTTTCTGTTTGTAGCTCGTCCTGATCAGTTGCAAGCGCCGCATCAGTAAGGAGTTTTTCTACCCCACTTGTCCCAAGTCGGTCGTATTTGCGGGCAAGGCTGACAAGTTCTTTTATGTTCTCCAACCGCTCCAAGCCTTCTTCTCCTTTGTTTTGGAGACTTTGTTCAATACCTGTTTTTGCGATGAGGAATTTGATTGCCTCACTTGGAGGTTCGCTTTCAAGTTGTTTTCTTATTTCCTTCATGAGTGAGCGAAAGTCTTCAATCTTTGCTCTGACTGCGGGAGAACACTCGTCCTCCTTTCCTTCAACGATACGAAGGAGTGTCACTTTCCCAATACCTCGTTTCGGCTCGTTGATGATGCGTTTTAGATCAGTGATGCTTTCCGGATTGAGTGCAAGTCGAATATATGAAAGCACATCTTTCACCTCTTTTCGGTCAAAGAAACGAATGCCAAGCACCTGATATGCAATGCCCTCATCGAGAAACGCTTCTTCCAACATACGTGATTGAAAATTTGCCCGATACAAAACAGCTATTTCGTTTAGAGACGTATTGCCCTTTAGTATTTCTTGAACTTTGTTCGTTATATAATATGCTTCATCAATTTCTCCGTAAGCTGAAAAGAGTGATATTTTTTCTCCATCAGGATTCCTGGTAAAAAGATTTTTTTCCTGACGATTTTGATTTTTTGCAATGACGTCATTTGAGGCTCCAATGATTGTTTTTGTGGAACGATAATTTTCTTCAAGCAAAATGGTTGTGGTGTTCGGGAAATCCTTTTCAAATGAAAGTATATTGTCGACACGAGCACCACGCCATGTGTATATACACTGGTCGACATCCCCCACAACACAAATATTGTTGTTACTGTCGACAAGTAATTTTGCAATTTCATTTTGCACCTTGTTTGTGTCCTGGTACTCATCTATGTGTATATGTGTCCAAATCTTTTGGTAACGTGCTCGAATATGTTCGTGCTCTCGAAGTAATTCCGCTGTTTTTAGAAGCAGATCATCAAAGTCAAAAGCTTTCTCTTTTCGCAAAAGTTTTTCATATTGGTTCCAGCATTCAAGAACGATATTTGCATAGTAATCATCTCCCGCTTGAGTCTCATATGTGGAAAGAGAGACCCCGTTTCCTTTTTGTTTTGAGACAGACCCGAGGATCTTTCTTGGCTCAAATTGTTTCGGATCATATCCTGCATTCTTGATTGCTTCCTTCATGCTGCGCAGGGAATCGTTTCGATCAAAGATGGTGAAATATTTGCTTACACCAAGTGTACGAAAATTCTCCCGCATGATATCAACACCAAGAGCATGAAATGTTGAGACGTACGGCAAGGATCGAAGTCGAGTTGGACGATTGACCGCAGTATCGCTCTGAAGGAGTGAAAATACCCGTTCTTTCATCTCTTTTGCGGCTTTGTTGGTGAATGTTACTGCCAAAATGTTCTGAGGGGCAATGCCGTGTGCGATGAGGTTCAGAATTCGATGGGTAATGACCCGTGTTTTTCCGGCTCCTGCTCCGGCAAGGACAAGCAACGGTCCGTTTTGGTGCAAAACAGCTTTTTTTTGGCTTGGATTAAGCCCTTCGAGATGATTCATGGGTCTAAATATAGCATATATTTAGGGCAAAATCGGGGTTATTACAGGCAAAAATGAGCGCAAAAAGGCTATAAAAAGGACGTGCAGTCAACTATATTTCATGATTTAATTATTTGTCCACAGTCTGTATGCTGGTGCGTTGACTTCTTCCCCCCGGAGGGTACTATGGATGTATAGTTGGTACTGAAGCAATATTCTACGGCTCTACGGAGCTGTTTGTGGAGAGAATGACGGCTTAACCGTTTAATTTTAGAAACATCACTTCTACAATTGAGGACCCCGGCGCTAAACGCAGGGCGACATATCGTGCACACATGAAGGAAGGCAAGGTTCGTTTTCTGGCTCTCTTTGTTGTTACGCTTGTGATCCTCACTCCTTTTATCTCTCAAACGGGATTCTTTTCATACGTCTTAGAATTTTTCTCGGAGAACAAAGTGTATGCGGAGGCACGAACTGATTTCAATTCGCAAAATGCCCCACTTCTTCAAGCGGCACTCAATCATGACCCAAACCCCTCAAAGGGCGGTGGTGACATCACCATTGTCGGCGACTCCGCACTTTTGCCTGATGCTGGACCGTCAGGAACGCTTGCAAACACCGAAGAATCATTCGGCTCAGATCAAATCAGCGTTTATGTTGTACGAGAAGGCGATTCACTCTCACAGATCGCTGAAATGTTTAATGTGACGGTAAATACTATTATTTGGTCAAATGACATCAAACGAGGTTCTCTTATTACTCCCGGACAAACACTTGCCATTTTGCCAATCACCGGGATCAAGCATACAGTAAAAAAGGATGAGACCCTTGCAGGTATCGTAAAGAAGTACAAAGGAAATATGGAGGAAGTGTTGCGATACAATGATCTTGAAGAGGGGGCGATACTTGCTGTGGGAGACACAGTCGTCATTCCTGACGGGGAGATCGAGGCGCCGACGTACACACAGGCCCGAACTGTT
>JANQMM010000001.1 GCA_028280145.1 Minisyncoccota bacterium
CCGTCAGACTTTCGTCCATTGCGGAAGATTCTCGACTGCGGCCTCCCGTAGGAGTATGGACCGTGTCTCAGTTCCATCGGTGGGGGTCAGGCTCTCACCTCCCCTAGACGTCTTAGCCTTGGTACGCCGTTACCGTACCAACAAGCTGATATCCCGCAGGCCGTTCCTAAAGCGATAAATCTTTACTGGGTATTAATTTTATCTCTCTACATCTCACATTTTGTTTCTTGCGAAGCGAGCTATCCTCGCATACGCCTGTTGTAAAGAAGTAAAATTAACACCCAGACCATCAAGTATTATTCCGGATTTCTCCGGGTTATCCCTGACTTTAGGGTACGTAACCTACGTGTTACTACCTCGTCTGCCATGCAACTAAATGCATTCGACTTGCATGCCTAATCCACGCCGCCAGCGTTCACCCTGAGCTAGGATCAAACTCTAAATTTAAGTGAAGTCCAATATGTTCTGTACTGCGAAACAGTATAGAACCATTGATGACCGAACTTGGTTCCGAAGCTAAATGCCGAGGAACACGTTGTTCTAACACTTTTAAGTAAATGAAACAAAAGAAAAATTACTTTACTTTTGATTGCTCAATTGAACAATTGGCTTGCATTCCTATTTTAAATAGAAATCAAGTAATTGATATTACAGTTTCCAACAAACCAAAAAGCTTGTTGAAAGGATTCGCAAAACGTATTTGTTAAAAATACATTTGTGGTTCTATTCTATTTTCAAACAACACCATACCGGCCTACGCTACTAAGTTTTCAGCCGCTTATATGAACCGTCGCAAAACCGTTCTCCGTTCACTCTCGCGAACAAAAAACCGCTTTTGCGGAAGTGGTATCAGTATACCTATATACCCGCATAGGTCAAGGGTTTACGTAAGATAAGGTATTGACATGCTAATCCGGCAATTGTACTGTGAACATCAGTTTTTGGATCATTCTGAGCGTTTTGTTATAGAAATGCATTTCAGGAGAAGAAAGCCATGAATGTTATAGCTCTCAATGCCATTGGCATAGTATTTGTCCTCATTGGCGTTTTTATCTTCGCCTCCTTCTATCGCCTCCTGCCGCAAGGCCAATCGATCGAAGCACGCAGAGTGCGAAACAAAATGGGATCACGAATGCTCATGCTTGCAGCCGCGTTATTTGTCGCTGGCTTGCTCTTCATCGGAGTGGCAAAGGGAACCATCTGATTTGCAAAACACACTCCACAGGCGTTGTGCGAAAATCATCTAGCACGGCGCCATATTTTTTTGATACCATTACTCACAATGGATGAACACAAAGAAACAATTGTCATTTCAGTAGGCGGCTCACTGGTCGTCCCACACGACATCAACCTACAGTTTCTCTCAAAGCTCAAAGATTTCGTCACGGGGGAAACCGAACAAGGGCGGCAATTCGTGATCGTCGTCGGCGGCGGCTCGACGGCACGCAAGTATCAAAATGCGGTGCGAAAACTCTCAAACGCAGACATGGCAGACATTGATCGCATCGGCATTACCGCTATAAAACTCAATGTACACATGATGAAGCTTATTTTCCGTGAAGTCGCGCCGGTGCTTATAAATCCCGGTGTCGAAGAATGGGAGCCGGGTAGCAGTAGTGACTTGGGTACAGTACAGATTGCGCAAAAATATGGAGCAAAAAAGTTAGTTAACCTTTCAAACGTTGACTATGTGTACGACGTAGCAAAAACAGACGAAACCGGAAGGCTTCACACCATCACCGACATCTCGTGGGATGACTTTATCGCTATGCTACCCACCGAGTGGACACCGGGAGCAAACGTTCCGTTTGATCCGCGCGCAAGCGAGCTTGCGCGCGAGATCGGGCTTGAGGTCGCTAACATCAACGGACAGATAATTGAGGAACTTCGAAAATATGTCCAAGGTAAGCCATTTCGTGGCACCTTGATACGTTGCATTGACTAAAGCGTCTGAAAAAGTTACGATGGGGGCAGTTACACCTGCCGCAAGCGTAGGCCCTAGAATTAGTTCAGTCTCCCCCCGACTCCCCCGCCGCAAGGCGGGGTTTTTTTATTTCTTCTTAGCTTCTTCTTTTTGTCTCTCTTTTACCCAAACAAGAAGTGGGGTTGCCAAGAAAATCGATGAATAGGTACCTGCAATCACACCTGAAAGTAACGTGAGCGCAAACCATTTCGTCGTTTCTCCTCCAAAGAGGAAAAGCATGATGAGCACAAGACTCGTTGTAAGCGATGTATTAATAGAGCGAACAAATGTTTGATTAAGACTCCAGCCAACTGTTTCTTCAAAGGGTTCGCGTATATTTGCTTCTTCATTATCACGTAAATTTTCACGCACACGGTCAAACACAACTATAGTATCGTTTACCGAATATCCTAAGATCGCAAGAAGTGCCATCACGAAAAGCACGTCAACTTCTGCTCCGAAAAATTGTCCAAGTACCGCAAAAAGTCCCACCGGAATAATAATGTCATGAAAAAGTGCAACAATTGCGATCGCTCCATACTTCCACGAACTCACCGGTTTAGATACATGTCTGAATGTAAAGGCAATGAAGAAAATGATCGCAAGCATCACCGTGCCTATCGCAAAAAAAGCTTTATTGCGAAGTTCTTCGCCGATTATGGGTCCGATCGAATTAAAACGCTCTATTTCCATTTCCACACTATCGCCAAGTGCGAGCGCGCTGTTTACCGCTAATCTTTCCGTTTCCTCAAGGTCTTTCGTACGTAAAATATAATTACTTTCGCCTGATGCGCGAAGTGAATATGCTCCAAGCGTTGCAAGCGCATCGAGGCGTTCTTGTACCACCTCTTTCTCAGGTCGTTCAGAATAGGTGACCTCAGTGATCGCACCGCCGGTAAAATCAATACCGAATACAAGTCCCCACAGAACAACGAAAAGCACTGAAAGCCCGACAGTTACTCCTGAAAGAATGAAAAATAATTTTTTTCGTTCAATGACCCACATATTATTTCTTCAATCCGCTTCCAAATAACATCTTTAGTGACGCGCTTTCATTACCACTTCCAACAGCAAGTAAAAATGTTCTCGAAACAGTAATTGCAGTGAACATTGAGATAACGATACCAAGCCCAAAAGTGAGCGCAAATCCTTCTACCAGACTGGTGCCAAACCAGAACAGAATGATCGCTGTGATGATTGATGAGCTGTTTCCGTCACGGATCGCCATCCACGCACGTTTAAATCCATCACGAATAGAATTTTCCATGTCTTTTCGTCCTTCTTTGAATTCTTCTTTCATGCGCTCGAAAATAAGAATATTCGCATCAACGGCCATTCCAATCGAAAGAATGAAGCCGGCAACACCGGCCGCAGTAAGTGTGATCGGAATCAATTTGAATATTGAAAGCATCAATACAATGTAAATACCAAGCGACACCACTGCAAGAAGTCCTGGCAAACGATACCAGAGAAGCAGAAAGACTGCGACCAGAACAAGACCAATGACGCCGGCGTTAATGCCCTTACTAAGCGCTTCTTCTCCCAGACTTGCGCCAATGGTCTGTGTAGAAGCAAGTTCTATTGGAAGAGGTAGTGCTCCGAAGTTCAAATTGCGCACCAACAATCGCGCTTCATCGGGGGTAAAGCCGCCGGAAATGGTCGCACTTCCTCCTGCGATTGCCTGACGAATTACCGGAGTGGAAATAGCTTCTCCATCAAGGAAAATTGCGAGTATTTCTCCTACATTTGCCGCAGTAATTTCTTCAAAAAGATCTCCTCCTTCAGAATTGAACTGCAACACGACAATCGGCTCGTTTGAAAGCCCACCACCCTGGTGTTGTCCGCCAAACTCCAGTGTTGCACGTTCAAGATAACGTCCCGTAAGACCGGTAGTGATGTATCTATCAGCAAGTGATTCTTCGGAAGTCGTTTCTTCTTCGCCAAGTCCCGATGATGCAAAATCAGGGTTTACAAGCTTAAATTCAAGAAGTGGTGTCTGCCCGATAAGTTCAATGGCTTCCGCAGTATCAGTAACGCCAGGAAGCTCGACAATCAAACGCTGTTCAGTTTGCCCGGCAAACGCTCCCCCCTCCTCCACTTGTACCAAAGGCTCGGCCACTCCGAAGAGATTAACACGCCTTTCGATGACATCGCGAAGCGCACTCATCGCACCTTCGATCTCAAAAGGATCAATTTCGGAGGTATCAGCCCGATACACCAAATGAGTCCCTCCAGAGAGATCAAGACCAAATTTAAATGGGAAACGTGAGTCTTCAGTTGTTTCGGAAGAATAGACAAAGTGCCCGACAAACATGCCGAGAATCAAGAGGGTCAGTGCTCCTAATCGAATCTGCCACATATAGCCATCAGTATAGCGATTTTACCAAAAAACGCTAGACTTGGTCGAGAAACGATCTAGGCCAAGAGGTCTAATACACCTCATTCAACTTCGCTCTCGTTGCAGGGCCTACGGCACCATAGCCGGTAGAGAGTGCGTCACCTTCACATACGATGTTGTGCTTGCATTG
>JANQMM010000040.1 GCA_028280145.1 Minisyncoccota bacterium
CCGATAAAATGCCCTAGATACGTTCTAGCCCAGTTAGTAGCAAGAGGAGTGTCAGAGCCTTTAAAATGAGCCATATTTTTTGACCATCGATCGACCAAGAAATGTGAAAAACCCTTTTAAAATAAGGGTTTTTTTGCTATACTGAGACTACAAAAGCCGTTGGCTTTTTCTTTATGATATGGCAAAAAAGACAGTAAAAAAGGCTACAAAAACAGCAAAAAAAGCGGCAAAACAGGCCTCTGCAAAAAAGACTGCCAAGAAAGACGCGCATCACTACGACGCACAGGATATCCAGGTGCTTGAGGGGCTTGAGCCGGTACGCAAACGGCCGGGTATGTATATCGGTACGACCGGTTCTGATGGACTACACCACCTTATCTGGGAGGTATTTGATAATGGACGGGACGAAGCAATGGGTGGTCATGCCGACCATATTGAAGTAACACTGCTTCCGGGTGGGTATGTGCGTATTGTTGACAATGGGCGAGGCATTCCGGTTGATAAACACAAGCAAACGAAAGTATCTGCTCTTGAAACTATTATGACAACGCTACATGCCGGCGGTAAGTTTGGTGGAGAGGGGTACAAAGTTTCGGGGGGGCTGCACGGTGTAGGTGTTTCTGTGGTGAATGCACTTTCAGAACATACGACAGTTGATGTGCATCGCGACGGCGGTCATTACTTCCAGGAATACAAGCGCGGCAAGAGAAAGGCGGCAGTGCGCAAAGTCAAGGCATCGAAATTGCAGGGCACTATCGTTAATTTCAAGGCCGATCACGAGATCTTTGAATCATTGGAATTTAATTGGAAGAAGATCGTTACTCATTTGCGACAACAAGCGTATCTGGTAAAAGGTATGCGCATTTCAGTGTTTGATGCACGTGAACACAAGGGAAAGCTTGATGTCGGCAAGATCTTCTACTTCAAGGAGCTCAATCTCGACGTTCCGTCCATGTCATTTTACTTCGAAGGTGGACTTCTTTCTCTTGTGAAATTTTATAACCAGCATCAAAAACCGATTCACAAAAATGTCTTCTACACAGAGAAGGAAATTGATGACATCACTGTTGAAATATCTCTTCAGTACGTTGATGACATCTCTCCTCGACTTCTTGCTTTTGCAAACAATACCTACAACTCTGAGGGTGGAACGCATGTAACGGGTTTCAAGACGGCTCTTACACGAACACTAAACACATACGCAAAGAAGAACAACCTCTTTAAATCGGGCGATGATACTTTTACGGGTGATGATGTGCTTGAGGGGTTGACTGCCGTTGTGTCGGTGAAACTTCCGGAAATTCAATTTGAAGGTCAGACTAAAGCGAAACTCGGTTCTGTGGAGGCTCGTGGCGCAACGGAAACAGTTTTTGCCGAAGGCTTTGGAGCTTTTCTTGAAGAGCATCCGGATGATGCAAAAGCAATGATCCACAAGGTGATATTGGCGCAAAAAGCACGTAAAGCCGCAAAAGCCGCAAAAGACAGTGTGCTTCGAAAAGGTGCTCTGGAAGGTATGACACTTCCCGGAAAGCTTGCAGATTGCCAATCACGCACTGCAGAAGACAGCGAGCTTTTCATTGTAGAGGGAGACTCGGCCGGTGGTACTGCCAAGACGGGAAGGGATAGAAAAACCCAAGCCATCTTGCCACTTCGTGGAAAGATCCTGAACGTGGAACGCGCGCGGCTAGATCGCATGCTTGCAAGCGAGCAGATCAAGAATTTAGTGATCGCAATGGGGACTGCCATCGGAGATGTATTTGACGCAGACAAGTTGCGATATCACAAACTTATCATTGCAACGGATGCCGATATTGACGGGGCCCACATTCGAACCCTCATTCTGACGCTCTTTTATCGATATTTTCGTATTTTAATTGAAGAGGGGTATGTATATATCGCCATGCCACCACTCTACAAGATCAAGAAGGGAAAAGAATCTTTTTATGTATATACTGAAGAGGAAAAAGTAAAACTACTTGGAAAAGATGCCGATGCTGTTTCAGTGGGAAGCGAGGAAGGAGAAGAAGAAAGCGAAGAAGAAGGAACAGGCAAGAAAAAGGGAGCAAAGGTCTCAATCCAGCGATACAAGGGTCTTGGTGAAATGAACGCGGAGGAGCTCTGGGAGACAACAATGGACCCCAAAGTGCGTGTGTTGAAGCAAGTGAAGATCGAAGATGCGGCAGAGGCCGATCGGGTTTTCGACATGCTTATGGGGACAGATGTTGCTTCTCGTAAGAGCTTTATTCAGTCAAACGCCAAGCGCGCCAACATCGACATCTAACAAACGCCTCCTCTCAAAGCGGTTCTGTTATTTAGAAAATGTCGACTTGAGTTGTTGTCACATTGTTTTCCTTTGAACTCTCTGCTTCGACGTGTACAACAGAAAGTGTCATTGTTTGCGCGGTTCCTGCCTTCAGTTTATCAAAGGTAAGTAGATATGTTCTTGCCTCTTTGCGCTCAAGTGGGATTTGTGGTTCTGAGGTATAGGTAAATGGTACTTTTGTGGGAAAATTAGCCTCAATATGCCAACTGCCACTTCTTGATCTGCCGGTATTTGTGATCTCAATACGTATGGCTCCCACACTCCCTTCCGTAAGTGTGTCGTTCGGGCTGTATTGTTCTTCGTTTTGTGTGCCCACGCTTAGGATCCTGATCTCAATGTCGGGATATTTTTGTGAGCCGAAAAAGTGTGCGGTACCGGTTGAAGCGGCTCCGCTATACCAACTAGTGATGGACGCAACCCTCTCGACTTCGACGAAAGGGAGCTTGATTTGAGCCGTATTTACCCACAAAATAAAAAGCAGTAGCACGACAATTGCCCCGTAGAGTGTATATTTTGTGTTTTGAGAAATATCGTCCGATTTACCTCCGTCCCCGAGAGTGTTTGCAGTCCCGTTTTCTTTCATGTAAGGTAAATGCGCCTACTGTCTAACAGTAGCACTATATCACACATTAACTCAAAAGAAAGAAAGCGGAGTGAGGCGTATGTACGGATGGCTCATGGAAAGAATATATAGTCGTTATGTGCAAGATAGCGAGGACACGCTTGAATACGGGTGGGTCTTCGGCATAACTTTTTTTCTCGTACTCTTTTTGAGTCAGACCCTATACATTTGGATATTTGGAGAAGTCGGTAGTGTATTGGCGTGGATCGTGCTTCTGGTATGGAGCTTCATTGTTTCCTACGTTCTTCTTTTTGGAAGTGGGACAGCGATCTTCAAGCGAATGAAAGAATTTGTTGACAATTTTGTTCAAAGGAAATATTTACATAAAGCGCAAATAGCATTAAAAAGCATTCCTGAGACAAGGAAATACGCATCAATACCAAGTGACATGGAAGAAAAAAAAGAGCAGCGCGAAGAAGAACTTATGGAGCGTCTTGAAAAAAAGGCGCATGCCAAAGGTGCACTGATCTCAGGTGACGGTCTTTCATTTATCACTGATTTTGGAGGTGGCGCTGAACATGTTCTTGATACTGTTATCGAGCGAGCCAAAAAAGAATTTCCACGTTTTGACGGCTGGGTAGTACTCAATAAAGAGCAAGTCATCACCTTACTTGGTGAGGGGCCGAACACAGAAATGGGTGATGAGAAGGAAGAAGAAACAGAAGAGGTATACCTTGGAGACGTTGATCGAAAAAATCATGTGTTGGTGCCGGCAAATCTTCCGACCGGAGACTTGCAATCAAAAAACGCAACAGCTGCGGCCAGTTTTTTGCAACTACTTTGTGAAGGCGATGAACAAGGATTGTTTATTTTTGTACGGAAATTGCGGCAAGGAAGTGAGGATGATATACGTACGTTCATGCGGGATACCATTCTAATGCTTGATCGAGTACACGAACATCGGATTGATGGAGCCGGATATGTTGACAAAAAGGTTCTTGAACACACGCGGTGTTTCTCTAATGAAGAGATAGAAGAAATTATCTCAATTCTTGTTGGGAGTGTTGATCATCGCTACAGCGTACCGGAAATAGGCATCAAACTCTCCCTTATTCGGGCGCTTGAGTATATAAAGAAGGCGCGCAAAAATTAGCCCTTAACGATTAAGTGACTGGAATTTCTCGAGCGCATCTTCGAGCTTCAATGTATCGTTGCTCTCACTGTCTCGACTCTCGATGGTGACACTGTGGCTTTTTACTTCGGCATCTCCGACCACAAGGAAGTATGGTATTTTTTCGACTTTTGTCTTTCGTACCTTCTTTCCAAACGACTCATTGCTGGTGTCGCTATCTACCCGAATACCCGCTTTTTTAAAAGATTCAACAACACGCAGTGCGTATTCGTTGTGTGTTTCTGCGATCGGAAGGACACGAACTTGCATTGGTGAAAGCCAAAATGGAAATTCTCCCGCGAAGTGTTCAATCATGACCGAAAGAAATCTTTCGAGTGAACCTGCAATAGCGCGGTGGATCATGACCGGAGTCTGTTTCTTGCCGTTTTGGTCAGTGTATTCAAGACCAAACCGGCCTGGCATGTTGAGATCAAGTTGTACAGTGCCAAGTTGCCATTCTCGTCCGAGTGCATCTTTGAACATGAAATCAAGTTTTGGTCCGTAGAATGCCGCCTCGCCCTCTATGCGCTTGTAATTGAGCATTTCATCTTGTGCCACGGATTCAAGTATTTTTTCGGCTGTATCCCAAATGTCACTTTTGCCAAGATAGTTGTCAGGTGACTTGGGGTCACGAACCGAAAGCGATACCCAGTATGTATTTTTATCAAACATATTGAGATCGGTATAAAATGTACGGATCACGTCGACTATTTTCTTCACCTCTTCTTCTATTTGTTCGGGTGTACAAAATACGTGGCCGTCATCCTGAGTGAGACTTCGGACTCGCGAAAGCCCAAGTAGCTCTCCCGGTTGTTCGTCGCGATAATTTGTTGTTGCTTCAGCGTATCTTATGGGCAGGTCCCTGTAACTTCGCGGTTGCGAAGCATAGATCTGTGTGTGATGGGGACAATTCATTGGTTTCATCACAAATTCGATATCTGTCTGTCCTTTCACCTTGAAGAGTTCATCGCCGAATTTATCCCAGTGACCCGATGTTTTGTAGAGTTCGTCCTTTGCAATGTGAGGGATCCAAACCTGTTCATAGCCGTATTTGCTTTGAATGGCATAGATCCTTTCAATTACGAGGTTTCGAAGGAGTGTTCCTTTTGGTGTAAAGAGAGGAAGGCCACTGCCAACAAGGGGAGAAAAGGTAAAAAGATCCAATTCCTTTCCAATTTTGCGGTGGTCTCGTTTTTTTGCCTCTTCTTGTTTGTGCTCGTAGGCTTGTAGATCCTCATTTGTTTCAAACGCAAGACCGTAAATGCGGGTCAACATCGTATTTTGCTCATCGCCACGCCAATATGCTCCGGCAAGGTGTGTGAGCTTGAATGCGTCTAAATTGATGTCTGCAAGATTCTCAACATGACCGCCACCACACAGATCACGAAAATCTCCGGACTGATAGACGGTGAGCACTTCTTTGTTTTTGGAAAATTCCTCAATGAGTTCGATTTTATATGGATTGTCCTTAAATTCCTTAAGCGCCTCTTCTTTGGACAGTTCAAATCGTTCGAATTTCTTCCATGTATTGAAGATCTTCTTCATCTTCTTTTGAATGGTTTTGAGTTCTGTTTCAGAAAGGGGAGTGGAAAATTCAAAATCGTAATAAAAACCATTATCAATTGCCGGCCCGATCGCTCGTTTTGCATCCGGATACAGCTCTAAAACCGCTGCAGCAAGCAGGTGTGCGAGTGAGTGGCGGATGCGGCTCAGTTGTTCGCCCTTTTCTGTCATAAGGGCTATTATACATGATTTGCGTCGAAGGGGTATAAAAGGAGCGCGCACTACAGTGCGCGCTCCATGACCGCCCGTATAGGGGTTTTTAGTCTTGTATGTCCTCGGACGTTCTCAATTCGCCTGAAGTACGATCGTAGTGCAAAGCAGAAACGTGAAGCACGCTTCAAGTCACTTCGTGTGCACAGTGCAAAACGTACACGTATCAGTACGGATACTTCAGCCTGAAGCAGGCTCATAAGTTCTGAAACACGGATCGGGTGATACCCGAGTGTGTTACAAACATCTCTTATGCAGGATGCTACAAAAGCGTATGGTTCTTCGTTTCTCTTGTCTGCAGTAAAAAGATGGTCGTCTATGATTCGGCAAAGAATGAGGGCGACATCCAAGCGGTCGAGAGACACCTGGGGGTATCTTGGCGGTTCGTTCTTTTCTGTGTTTGGTGGTGTATATGTCCTGCTTGCATTCGCCAATTCTTCCGAAAGAGAAAGAAAAAGCGATACTGCCGACATGTGCGTTGCCGGTGTCGGTCTTGCTATCATCGCAATTTCCTCCGTGTGCATCTGAGCTCGAGTATACACCTTTTCTCTCTGTGCTAGAAGAAGCGAGAGATGCAGGCTATACTGTGTGTATGGATTTTACGAACCCGGATACGAATATCTCATATCTTGATCTGAAAGAAGGCGATAAGGTTGCCGTTTTCGGCTCGGGGGTCGGTGGACACTCTTTGGCTGCCTGTCGTGCACTCAACAACTCTGGCGTAGTGCATGCGATCGATGTTCGCAAAGATATGCTGGAAAAACTCACTACGGAGGCGCGTGCAAATAGTTGCTCAATAATAAAAACGGTGCACGCAAATATTGAAGAAGAGGGGAAGACACACATACCTGACTATGGACTTCAGGCGGTGATTATACCGAATACACTTTTCTCATACGAAGATCATGTTGGAATCTTGAAAGAGGCGTCGCGCATTATCATCCCAACGGGAAAAATTTTGGTCGTGGATTGGAAAGATTCTTTTGGAGGAATGGGTCCGCAACCGGAACACCTGATCACGGAAGAGAAAGCGATTGCCTTCGCCAAAACGGCCGGGCTCAAGGTGCTTGAGCGCTTTGATGCCGGAGCACAGCACTACGGACTTGTTTTAGGGAAGGATATTTAGATTTCTATGACAATTGAGGAGACTGATAGTCGCAAGGGCCGGCGCATACGCGCCGGCCCTTATTCCGCTTTGACTACACGAAACCGTAAGGTGGGGTTCAGCTTGAGGTTTTTGAACACTTCGACCATTTGGCCACAAAAGAAGCATGCGTGTTCCAGGTTTCCGCGAGGATCCATTTGATCGATGCGCTCGAAGTTTCTGATCTCAGAGGCAAGGATCGCGATGATCTCCGAGTCAGAATTAACAGTACCATGTCCCATTCGCGCAAATGCTTCCTGGAACAGTGGCGCAGCACCGGTATTCTGAAATCCTGATTGCACAAAATCCTCATGCATTTTCTGCAATTTGAGCAAGAGAACACGCAGTAGGCGTGGGCGCAATCGAAGCACATCCTCATGTGTGTCTTCCCATGGTGCAAAGTACAGAGCAAATTCCGCTACAAGCAGGCTAAGCGGGTGGTTATCAATATCCAAGCCCATTTACTTTCCTCCTTCTTTCTGTGGCTAATTATTGCACAGTCCCGAAGTGCACACCAGAGATCATTTTTTTACCTCAAGCTCTTTAATCGCTTCTGCAACCAGGCTTATCTCGCCGTTTCGAAGAGACTTTCTTCCTTTGATCGCAATACAGCGTTCTGGTTGGAGGATTGCTTCGTGTTGTGCATAGAGCTTTGGAAATATCACGGATTCAATACTGCCGGTGAAGTCTGCGATCTTGAGGAACGCCATTTTATCTCCTTTTTTTGTTGTGATCGGTTTTATCTCTTCGACAATACCGCTTGCAACTCCGAGCATACCTTCTCGAAGCTCCTCATTGATGCGTTGTATAGTAGCTCTATCTTTGAGTAGTTCTTTATACTCATCAAGTGGGTGACCGGTCACGTAGAGGCCGAGAAGTTCTTTTTCCCACGCCAGCATTTCCTTATGTGAAAGTTCTGCCCCTTCTTCAAGACGCAAAGCCGATTCATTTTTTGGAAGTGCGCCGAAAAGTGAATTCTGATCATCCGGCAGTTGTGCAAACTCTCGGTTATATGTAAGCAGGGTCTCAATGTTGTTGTACATGCTTGAGCGGTTTTCCAAGGAGTCGAGTGCACCGCATTTGATCAAAGATTCAAGCGATTTCTTATTGAGATTTCTGTCTTGAATACGTTTGAGAAAGTCTGCCAGGTTCGCAAACGGCCCGTTTTTCTTGCGCTCTTTGATGATGACGTCGGCAATACCTTCACCAAAGTTCTTTATTGAATGGAGACCGAATCTGATGGCCTCACTTCCGTCTTTTCTAAGGGCAACAGAAAATGGGCCGAAACTTTCATTGACGTCAGGTGGAAGTACTGAAATGCCCATATGCTCGCACTCGCTGATCATTACTGAGACTTTATCAATATCGCCACTATCTGCAGTAAGCACGGCAGACATGTATTCGATCGGGTAATTAGCTTTCATATATGCCGTTTGGTATGCCACTTTTCCATAACTTGCGGCATGTGCTTTGTTGAAGCCGTATCCCTGAAACGGCTCAAACAGTTTCCAGAGTCTGTCGGCAAATTCTTTTGTCTGTCCATTCTCAACGATTCCGCGTGTCAGCTTTTCTTTTTGTGCGGCCATCTCTGCAGGAATCTTCTTTCCTATGGCTTTTCGGAACTTGTCGGCCTCAAGCCACGAGTAACCGGCAAGCTCAATAGCGCTTAAGAGAACATCTTCTTGATAAACGATCACGCCAAGAGATTCCTGGAGATATTTCTTCATACGTGGGTCGGGATAAGAAATAAGTTTTGGATTATGTTTGCGCTTAATGTATTCGGGGATGTTGTCCATCGGGCCGGGCCGGTAGAGAGCCACCATGGCGTTGATGTCATGAATACTTGTCGGTTTGAGTTCTTTTAGGAAATGGGTCATGCCCGAGCCGTTCAACTGAAAGAGTCCTTCTGTCTGACCTTTGGCAAGGAGTTCAAATGTTTTCTCATCGTCGAGTGGAACATTTTCGATATCGAGGTCTATGTCTCGTATCTTCTTTACTCGCTTTACAGCATCTGCAAGAATGGCAAGATTCTTAATACCCAGAAAATCAAATTTTAAAAGTCCTATACCGTCTTCACCAACGCTATACATATCGTACTGTGTGACAATTTTTCCGCCCTTAGGGTCAAATTGTACCGGTACGTACTGAAGAAGCGGTTTCGGTGCGATCACCACTCCTGCGGCATGTATCGAAATGTGTCGTGCGTTTCCCTCGATCTTTTTTGAGAGATCAATTATACGCTTGACGTCTTCATCTTTTTTGTAAAGCTCCGGCAGTTCTTTGACCTGTTCAAATGCTTTCTTGATTGTCATGGGAAAACCTTGAGCACCAAGAGGGATAAGTTTTGCGATCATATCTCCCGTACCGTATGGGTAGCCAAGCGCGCGCGCAACATCGCGGACAACTCCGCGTGCAAGCATAGTTCCAAATGTTCCGATTTGCGCCACCTTGTCTTCGCCGTATTTATCACGCGTGTATTGGATCACCTCGTCCCGGCGGTTGTCGGCAAAGTCCATGTCAATGTCGGGGGCACTCGGACGTTCCGGATTAAGAAATCGTTCAAAAGGTATCTTGTATTTAAGCGGGTCTACGTTCGTAACGCGAATGAGATAGGTCACAAGCGAGCCTGCAACTGAACCGCGAATGGTGGTAAGAATCCCGTTTTCATGAGCAAAACGAAGCAGGTCCTGAACAACAAGAAAATATGTTGCATAGTCTTTGTCTTTGATTACCTTAAGCTCGTACTCAAGGCGTTCCACGAGTTCCGGCGTTTCTTTGAGGCCGCGTTTGGCAATTCCCTGATATGCAATGTGTCGAAGTTCATCATTTGGTTTACGTCCACTCTCGATAATGAAGTTAGGGAATGTCCATTTCATCTCGATCTCCAGGTCGCATTTCTCGGCAATGATCTCAGTATTCAAAAGTGCTTCCGGATGATCTTTGAAATATTGTGCCGCCGTTTCCTGGGTGATGAATGAAAAATCTTCGTCACCTTCTCCAAGTGGTCTGTTTGCGTGCATGCTTTGAATGCGAGTTAGCACTTCTCGAGCTTCCCGATCTTCCTTTTTGAGGTAGTAGACATCTTGTGCGGCAACAAGCGGCACATCAGCTCTTTTGGAAAGTGCGACAATGTCTTTTGAGAGTTGTTCGTGACCTTCGATCTCAGGATGATGTGTAAGTTCGAGATATAGATCATCCCCGAATGTTTTTTTATAGAATGCAATGATTTCTTCTGCCTCTTTTTCTTTATGCTCTTTGAGTTTGAGTGACGCTTCGCTTGAGAAAGAAGGGAGAATGGCAACTAGTCCTTCATGGTGTTTTTCTAGGAGCTCGTGGTCGATACGGGGTTTGTAATAGAATCCTTCAATATGAGAGGCTGTGACAAGTGCGATCAGATTTTTATAACCCGTAGTGTTTTTACAAAGTAGCACCAGTCGCGCACGTCGATTATCGATACGTGCTTCTTTGTCGTGTCTGGTGCGTAGTGCAACGTATGCATCAATGCCGATTATCGGTTTTATACCCGCTTTCTTGCAACGCATATAAAACTCGATTGCACCATAGAGGTTGCCATCGTCGGTAAGGGCCAGAGAGTGTTGTCCATCGCTTTGTGCTGCGCGGACCAGGTCATCAATTTTCGGTAGCGCATTGAGGAGGCTGTAATGGCTGTGTACGTGAAGGTGGGTAAATGGTTTGCTCATGTGCATACATTATACCTGCAATTGAGAAGGGAACTATGTGTATTATGATAAATATTGACAAAACTATATATTTGTGATATTGTCTCCTTCGGCAAGATCACTTCGTCTGTGATTAAAGAGCGCTCGGCACGAAACATCTTCTGGCGTCGCGGCTTGAGAGCCGCACTTGCCTGGCCGGCCCTTCCGGGCCGGCCTTTTTTATTTGACATCGCTTTGGTTCTGGAGAGAATATATAAGGGCCTTCCCTAAAAACAGATATCCGATAATGAAAGGATCTCGGAATCGCGAGCCCCGGCTGGTTACCGGGGCTTTTTCACTTTCTGCTACAATAATTTTGTGAGCATCTGGAGTTGGGTCGTATCAATGTATATAAAGCACCAAAAACAACACATCAGGATATGAAATACAAAGTCGGTATTGATGAAGTGGGGCGTGGCCCTATTGCAGGACCAGTTGCGGTTGGGATCTTTGTCTATGGAAAAGATTTTGATGAGCATGAATGGCAAGACGTACGAGATTCAAAGAAGCATACTGAACTCCAGCGAAAGAAGATTTACGAATACTTAATCGAGAAGCGTGCGGAAGGAATGGTTAATTTCACCGTTGCAATGACGGAGCCTTCAAGGATCGACAAAGAGGGAATTATGATTGCCATTCAAGCGGCGCTTTGTACCGCACTCAAAGAGCTTGGTGTACACACTAAAGATGCGCAACTACTTCTTGATGGAGGACTTCGTGCCCCACAGGAATTCAAGAACCAAGAGACAATCGTCAGGGGCGACAGCAAAGAGCGGGCCATTTCGTTTGCCTCAATTGTCGCAAAAGTGGAACGTGACGCGCTGATGCAACAATTAGGAGAAAAGCATCCTGAGTATGGGTTCGAACGACACAAAGGTTATGGAACCAAGGCACACTTTGAGGCCATTAAAAAGCACGGTCTCCTTCCGTTTCACCGTCGCTCCTTCATCCATCTTAAATAGCCTTTATCTACTTTAAGAAAAATGGCCTAGAACGTATCTAGGCCATTAGTATTGTCAAAATAGGGATTTTCAGTATACTGAGGCAATTATGGGTTCACGAATGCGACTGACACACCAACAAACGGCTGAACGCCGCTTACACCACGCGCTTAAAGAGCCGCGTCTTTCGCAGTGCCAAGACTGTGATGCAAAGCACAGGCGACACACAATGTGCGAGGAGTGTGGGCGATATAAAGGCCGACTTGTCGTGGACGTTGCAGCTCAAGCTCAGAAGAAAGCAGAACGACTTGCGCGAAAAGCCAGAAGCTACGGAGAAGAAGTCCCAACCGAAGGACATACAACGACCGTGGAAGAGACCACTCCCGAGAAGAAGGAGGTAACACCGAAGACCAAGAAAGCAAGCCCGCAGGAGAAGGGCGCAAACGTGGAAACGAAGAAAGAGGATAAATAGTTTTCCATAGTTACTCCCACAGAGAATATCGCGAGAGAAAAAAGAATTGTGTAGAATAGGGAAAGGTCACCCTTAAGATATATTGTGACCAAACACAATGGCAAACAGGCACCTTTTACGTTCAGTAGCATTACAAACTCTTTTCGAGTTAGATTTCGGAGAAAAGTCCGAAACTGATATTGATGTTGCTTTAGAGCGTATTGGTGGAGAATATGCTCCCGATACGGGGGATTTTTCATTTTCACGCGACCTAGTCTCCAATATTCTGGTCAAACGAAAAGAGCTTGATACCATCATTGAGAAAGCTGCACCCGAGTGGCCGATAGAAAAGATATCAATGGTGGATCGTAATATTTTGCGTCTCGGCCTTTACGAATTGCTTTTTGCCGACAGAAAGGAAGTGCCGGCCAAGGTTGCTATCAACGAAGCAATTGAACTTGCGAAAAAATTCGGCGGAGACAGTAGTGGCAAGTTTGTAAATGGCGTACTTGGTGCCGTTTATAAAGAGATCGGCGAGCCGGGAAAAGACGAAGTTTCAAGACGCAAAAAAATGGACATTCCGTTTGAGGAGATGCCTATCGAGCGGCTTGCAGGGGCGGTTGTCTATGCACGCGAAGATGAAGAGGTATATCTTGCGCTTGTTCACGATGTATTTGGACACTGGACTCTTTCGAAGGGGCATCTTGAAGATGGTGAGGATGAAAAGGAAGGGCTCAAGCGCGTTATAGAGGACGAGATAGGAATTACCGGAGAGACCAAGAATAAACTTGGCGGCAATGAGTATGTCGCCACCCAGCCCGAGAGGGGAAAAATCCGAAAGCAGGTAACGTACTATTTGTTCAAAACAAAATTTGAAGACCTAACGCTCAAAGAGACCGGAGGGCTTGATGATGCAAAATGGTTCAAACTTGCAGACATACTTGAACTTAATTTTTATGATGATATGCTCCCCATAGTGACAAAAGCAGTCAATCTATTACTACAAAAGGAAGAAACAACTGATAAGAAATAATATGCAATCAAAGGACTTTACTGTATTTGAGGGGGAAACAGGGTATACATTCAAGGACAAATCACTTCTTAAAAAGGCATTCACACACCGATCATATCTTAATGAGAATCGAAGCGAGGGGTTGGAACACAACGAACGACTGGAGTTTTTGGGAGATGCTGTCTTAGAGCTTGTCACCACGGATTTTCTTTTCGACAAGTATCCGGATAAAACAGAAGGAGAACTCACCGCTTTTCGAAGTGCGCTTGTAAACACGATCACACTTTCAAAAGCGGCTACGAATGTCAATATGAATGATTACATGCTCCTCTCAAAGGGAGAGGCTAAGGATGTAGGGCGCGCACGCCAATACATTCTTGCAGATGCTTTTGAGGCGTTCATCGGTGCACTCTATCTGGACCAAGGGTACGACGCGGCAAAGAAATTCATCGAAGATAACCTCTTTCCATTTCTTGATGAAGTTATTGAGAAACGTTTATGGCAGGATGCAAAAAGCTTTTTTCAAGAACAAGCACAGGAGAAAAGTAGTGTTACGCCAAACTATGAGACACTAAGAGAGATCGGCCCTGACCACGACAAGCGATTCATAGTTGGAGTATTTCTGGGAGAGGAATTGGTCGCCGAAGGGGAAGGCAAAAGCAAACAAGAGGCAGAGCAGATGGCTGCCGAAAAAGCACTCAAAACAAAAGGATGGTAATTGACAAAAACTCGCGCCAAAGGCGCGAGTTTTTGTGATTGTTGACTCAAGCGCCTGATCAAGTGTAGCATCAGTTGAGAGAAATCCGTTGAACATGCATACAGGAGGTCATCTCATGGCTCTATGTAAAGAATGCGAAAAACAAAAACCCGGAAGACGTGCTGTGTATTATGAATACATAGGACAACACAATGGTGGGGAGCGTATTCGCAAAATCAAACTAAGACTATGCGAAGAGTGTCTCAGGGAGGAAGGTTTGTACTGCGACTTACACGGACCATGTGACTTAACCAATAGTCCTCAGATGATCATGGCGTGTTCGACAACGCCCGAAGAAGACGAAGACCTTGTGTTTTGCAGGGGCTGTATCCAGGATCTGGTTACGGAGCTAAACTCGCAAGACTACTCAGACTATGTTACTCTGCTTCGTCATTATTACGATAGCGAGTATCTCGATGAGTTGAGTGAATTTGCCAGGTTCTATTTCCCAAGAAGAAGGAATCAAGACGTTCTACTGCTTTTGAGCTTTGCGCTTGTGGCAGACCTGATGTCTCTTCCACTGGGTAGCGTGATCCTGAATAATGTTGAAGGGTACAAGAGACAGGTAATGGCCGCCTTGTAAAACGGAAGGTCTACACTGTGCAGAACCCGATATAGCTCATCAGTCTTTACTGATATACTTAAGCCAAAGGTAGCAAGCCTTTGGTTTTTGTTTTTATGCATCTTAAGAGTGTAGAGCTTTCCGGTTTCAAATCGTTTGCGAAAAAAGAGAAACTCGATTTTACGAGTGCCATTTCCGGTATTGTCGGGCCGAACGGATCGGGAAAGAGCAATATCGCTGAAGGATTTCGCTTTGTACTCGGTGAACAGTCGATGAAATCCATGCGTGGAAAGCGCGGAGAAGATCTTATTTTTAACGGCTCCCAGAGCTCCAGTCGAGCAAATCGCGCCTCAGTGAAAGTAACTTTTGATAATAGTAGCCGGCTTTTTGATATTGATTTTGATGAAGTTTCAATTGAGCGCGCGGTGCTTCGCGATGGTGTGAACCAGTATGCCATCAATGGCTCCACCGTTCGCCTCAAAGATGTCGTAGAGCTTCTTGCAAATGCAAATATCGGCGCAACAGGCCATCATATTATTTCCCAGGGTGAGGCGGATAGAATCCTTAACTCATCGATAAAGGAACGGCGAGAAATCATCGAAGATGCTCTGGGGCTGAAAGTGTTTCAATACAAAAAACAGGAAAGCGAACGCAAACTCTCGAAAACAGAGGACAATATCGCACAAGTGGAGTCGCTTCGAAAAGAGATCGCGCCACATCTGAAATTTCTTGAGCGCCAAGTAAAAAAACTTGAAAAAGCGCTTTCGATGAAGGATGAACTCAGAACTCTTTATGGAGAATATCTCAAGCGTGAGCAAGAATACATTACTTATCACACCGAAAGAGTGAATAAAGAGAAACAACCGCTTCTTGATACCCGAGCTAAGTTACAAGAACAACTTGCAGATGCGAAAGGGATTCTGGAGAGGTCAAAAGGAGCTGACGATGAGGGGCGAGAGATCGTAGAACTTGAGGAGAAAATTGCAGATGTACGTAGCCAGAAGGATGTACTTGCGCGTGATGTGGGGCGTACTGAAGGACAAATACAATTTGAAGAACGTCGTCTCAAGCGCGAACAGGAAAAAATGGAGTCTGGAAGCGACTCACTCATCAAGCTCTCCGAAGTTGAAACGGTGGTCAAAGATATACACGAATCCATTGAGCAGGCTGATAGAAGTAATGACGTTTCAGTACTTCTTACTACACTACGCAAAATACGTGAACGTCTGGGTGCTTTTATTGCGGAAAAGAAAGAAGGAAAGAGTGAGGCCACAAGAGGTCTTTCGGAAGAAGAGCTTACACAACTGAGGGAAGAAAAAGAAGTGCTCGACAAGCGTTTTACGGATGTGGCCGCGCGCGAAACCGAACTCAATCAGCGTTACGAAACAATGCGAAAAGAGATCGAAAGTTCGAAAGATGAAAGTCGTGAAGCCGAACGGGAAGTCTTTCGTATCATGCAGGAGCAAAACAAGATCGAGGCAGGACTTAGTAAACTTGTAAGCACAGAAGAACGCATCCGCCGCGATGACGAGGAATTGAAACGAGAATTGACTGAGGCGGGTGTATTGATCGGAGCCGAGATCTCTCGTTACGAAGAGTTTGAGGTCATCGAAGGAGGACATGTGCTTGATGTTTCGGAGATAGTGCAAGAGCCAAGAGAGAAGCAAGAAGAACGCAGACGACAGATCGAAAAGATCAAGATTCGACTCGAAGATGTCGGTGGAGGAGCGGCAGACGAGATCATGACGGAATATAAAGAAGTGAAAGAGCGTGACGAATTTTTTGAGCGGGAACTTGCTGATCTGGCAAAATCATCAGAAACCTTGCGCGGCATCATACATGATCTGGAAGACAAGATCGATGTAAGGTTCAAAGAGGGAATTGTGAAGATCAATGGTGCATTCCAAGAATTTTTTGCACTTCTTTTTGATGGCGGAACCGCAAAACTTGAACTGATCCGGGAAGAAAAGCGGCGTAAGAAAAAAGAGGATGAATTAGCACTTGACGTTGATGAAGAAGGGATGGCTGAGGAAGAGCCGGCGGCGGGAAGCGAAGGTATTGAGGTCAATGTCAATCTGCCAAGAAAAAAGATCAGAGGGCTCGATATGCTCTCAGGAGGAGAGCGTGCTCTTACAAGCATTGCACTTCTTTTTGCAATGAGTCAGGTAAATCCGCCACCATTCATCATTCTTGATGAGACCGACGCCGCACTTGATGAGGCAAATTCACGTAAATATGGCGATATGATCGAAAATCTCTCGGAAAAGAGTCAGCTTATCTTGATCACACACAATAGAGAGACCATGTCGCGTGCAGGGATTCTCTATGGTGTTACAATGGGAAGTGACGGTATTAGTAAGATCCTATCAGTGCAGCTTGAAGAGGCTGTAATGGTGGCTAAGTAAAAATATATGTTTGGACCAGAAAATGCGCCGGAAGGCCCGGAAGGGGTTGTTATCCCCGAAGACGTAACCTTGGAAGGCAACGCAGAGGAGGGAAGTCAAGAAGATTCGTCGTTTAAGATCACAGATGGCGCAGAAGGTGATGCAGCTGTTGTTTCAACGATTGAAGATGCAACACAGGTTGGGGGTGATGGTGTGACGGAGGAAACACTTGCTGTTAAAGACGATGAAGCATCAAACGATGGTGATCCGTACAACAAAGCGGCATAGGTAACGTGTTGCGCAGGTATCCCAGTATGCGCGCTTATAATGGAAAAGAGCTCGGACGACAAAGTCGTCCGAGCTCTTTCCTTGACAAACCATTCAGTTTCTGGAGAATCAAGTGCAGATATCCTTCTGGAGAAAGGTCATGATTGATTCTTATGGGGAATGGGTTACGGTAAGCTTCGTAGTGATCGGGGTCTTGATTTTTGCAGGCTTGTGTTATGTCTTGTTCAAGAATCCGGATGATGATGATCGGGGGCGTTGAAAACGACAGAAAACTAGCACGTAACCTTTCCACTTGCACCTTTACATAGTTACGCACGCAAACGAGGCGGGCCGCAGGATACGCGGCTCGTTTATCGTTATATAAATTCAAAATCAAGCGTACGTGTATCGAGGTCCGCTCCGGTCAGCTTTATTTTAACCGCGTCACCAAGGGCGAAT
>JANQMM010000064.1 GCA_028280145.1 Minisyncoccota bacterium
CGGCGTTGGTGTTGGTGTTGGTGTTGGTGTTGGTGTTGGGGTATTACTACTTGGAGTTACTATTGCACCTGGACACCCAGGAAGTGTCCACGGATCTCCAATGCGCTCTTGTACTCCAAGTGTCGTTACTATCACCTCAATAATAAGCCATGAGGCTAATGTAAGCACAAGGCCGAAGATCGATGCCTTGAACACATTATGTGCTTTTGTAATTTGGGAAGCATTTGACAGCGCAGTTACGTACAAGAAACCTGCATAGACAATGGAGAGAATCGCAACAATCACCGCAAAGAAGATCAGGAAGTTGATGATGTTCTCCGCAAGTGTCATCAGATCACAGTATCCGCACATCCCCGGATCATCGACACCATCACATGCTTCGGGAACAATCCCTCCATCAAAGGTTGGTTGCGCGTGCACTGAAAAAGGAGCTATGAGCAACACTAAAGCAGTACTAACGACTATTATCTTAAGTAGATTTGCTCGAAAGCTCAACATAACACCATTGTACCAAATGACACATAAAAGCACGGGGCCATATCAACACCAAAGAAGGACTGTTTATAGAGACGAGCCGTTGATATCAACGAGTTGCTGTAGATAGCTAGTAAGGCAATGTTGGGTGAAATCGATGCGTTGTGTGAGTTTTCGTTCGTCTGTCAGAAACCCGCCGAGCGCACGCTCCATATCCTCTATCTTTGCGAAATGGCTCTCACCATCCTCGTGCACAATTCGGTACTGATCATCTGCATCTATCTGTAATTCCCTGCTGTGACGCAGCCAATGGTTGATCTCCTTCTGTAGCGCTGCAAGTCGACTTTCCTCGCCATTCCCCTCAAGAACACTATAAGCGCTTGCAAGCCCTTCAACATAAGCACACATGTTGTGTGTCGTGCCCTTACGATAGGCAAACCCGCTCACCCTCCAGTCCGTGTATCTTTCGGCATAATCCACGTACTTGTCACTTGGCCACAGTTGTTGCATGTCCTTCACCGCCGCCATCACCCAAAGATAGAGCGGGAAATCAAAGGGTACGTTTTCACCATCGAAATAATCAAATGTCTGATCGATCACATTACGCACCTCTTCACTTGGCTCATACATATAGAAACGCACAAGAGCAAGAAGCGCCTCGCCGTTTGAGAACGAAGATTCATCCTCGCTTGGCACAAGCCCGTCGGTGTACGCATGACGAAATCCTGTGTTCTCTTTTTTCATCGACAAGATATACCGGCCATAATCATTGATCAGTTGATCGTACGTCTCTCTAAGCTCAGGATATCGGATCACCGTATCGATGAGACCTATAAGCGCAAGACTTGTCGTGCCAAGCTGGCATGTCTCGTTGATCGCACTGTTTCCAACACAACGAAAAGAATATCCGTTCCAACTACCTCTGTTTGATAAGGAATCAAAGTATCGAGCTGAAGAGTGTAGCACTTCTTTGAGTTCGTATACGTTCTCTGTGTCATGAAGTGCTATTTCCCCCAACGAATAGAATCCACCCGCCTGACGCACTATGTTATCCTTTGGAAGGTATGTATTCTTATACGGCTCATATTCATACGCAAAACGTCCATTTTCCTCCTGTGCATTTTTAAACCAAGACACTCCAGCCGATATAGTATGTCTCATTTCGCTGTCGGAAAGTGGCTCGAAGGCGGCTTCACGTATTCGATATCCCAAAAATATATTTTGTATTCGTTCAACCTCTTTCGTCAGTAACTCCACTTGTTTTATAAGCTCCGCTATACGTTCCTTTTCAATATCATCCTCTGCCTGCACCACGATCGGTCCAACCAGTAATGTCATAAATAGAAGAATTGAAATGATTTTTTGCATGAATTTTAATTAGGAACCGGACTACCAACAAAGCAACCAATCGTATACGGATATTCGTCGGTTGCGTGATAATGATACATGTTTCGAAGCTCTCCGTCCCACTCAATCTCATGTGTGTGCCCATGACAACTATCAAGATCATCGTTCGTTATTTTTTGACCATTCTCTACACTTCCGTATATCCCGAAACCGTCAAGTGCGTAGCCCAAAAGAGATGCCGGTCCTTCGTGGCCCTCTTCTACAATACACGGACTCTCTCGATGGTAGCGATACATACCATTTGCATCAGGACTTCCTCCGCACATATCTTCAAGAGCGTGTGCTCCGGCGTCCAGACCCTGAGGCGTCACGGCACTATAGAGGGAAGCGCCACTTAGCATTATGCCGATACGTCCTTTTGGAACGCATGTGGGGGCGTCGGCCTTTTCGGGGTTAGCCGGAAGAGTGATGCCGAGTAGGTGTGTCGTTATGCTGGAGCGCTCAGTAGTGTATGGAAACACGCGCGAAGAACTATCAACGGGAAATGCTCCCGTAGCGTGATCGGGTAACGTATTTCCCGCAAGAGTACGTACTTCATTATTCACTTCGACAATGAAATTAGCGTTCTTTCGATAAACCTCTCCTTCTGCTTTCAGTTTTAAATTTGGATACCAGAGGTCTCTTTGGATCCAAGGCTTGCGAAGTGTGCTTTCAGATGTTGCGGTCTCTTCGCATAAGAATACGTGATCTTTTTTTGGTTCGGTCGACACAAACCCGTCCCGAAGTACAAGTGTTCTCATTTTTTCATCCTCACTCAGGTCTATTGACTGGTCTTGTGTCTCCTCGTCTTCAACCGGTACTGCTATCGGTGTTGGGTTATCTGCTTCGGTCGTAGTCGCCTCTTCCAAAAGTGATTTCTCAGTGTCGGTTTCGATTTCGATTTCACTTCTTTCATTCATAACATCCCGGGAGAATTTCCGTGTTACCGTACTTTCTCCATCATCGATCACAATCTCTCTCATTTCTACCGCAGCCGCGTTATCATACACGCCACCAGGGTTCAAAACAAAATAGCCGCCGCCTACAACGCCCAGAAAGAGGATTAAGATGATGATCGTCTGTCGCATCGCTCCATTATAGCAGGCAAAAATAAAACCCCAAGAAGGGGTCTATTTTGTATTCAAAGTATGTTATTCCTCTTCAAAGCCCGGTATGAAGGGAGATATTCTGACCGTCCTGTCTATCGAACCGGTGTTCGTAGGACAGGTTATTCTGTAGTCAATAACATTGTTCACCGCTGAGGTGTCATATGAATTCTCATGTCTGAAGCTCATTCCATCATAATTATCCCCCGGCGTGTTGAATTCATCATTGCCTATCGCCACAACCCCGACCGGCAAGCCGTTCTCATCTATTTGAATTTCTTCAAGACCACATTCTCCCAAAACACCTGCTGCCTCCCAAAGGACTGTTGTTGTTCTGCTCTTGAGCACTTCTTTAGGAAGTGCGGTTATAGAAGCATCAATGGTAAGCAGTGTGACCGTTTCTATCGGAGAAAGAGAAGAACCGTGAGCGTTGTCACACCTGATCTGATAATTACTGGTTTGTGTGATCGGTCCGATGACATCACTACCACCTCCGGTGCTTTTAGTGGACACATCCCAACCTCCCGAATCCCCGCTAAAGAGTCCTGTACACACCACTCCTGTTCCCGACACTGCACCCCATGTCACACCAACAGAGCCACCCGGTGCAACAAAGTCTTGTGGGATGTTGAGTGTGGGTGCGCTTGGCTGTACACCAATTGTTCCATCACGAGATACCGTACCGCCCGGACCGGTACACTCCAACCTGATATACTCATCCTCTGTAAGAGCTATGGTTGCATCTGAGCCCGCAACAGCTTGTCCGGCTCCCGTTGAAAGGCCTGAACCATTTGTAAATACACAGGTATCCGCATTAGAGACTGACCACTGTACGTTTGATGTGCCTCCATTTGCGATTGGGTCTGTAAATGTCCACGTATCAAAGTTAGGTAACGGAGGACTATCCACCGTCACGTTCACGGATGCGCTATCCGATCCACCAGGACTATTACAATTGAGTATAAACGTGTATGATCCCGCTGTCAGAGCTCCTTGGGA
>JANQMM010000019.1 GCA_028280145.1 Minisyncoccota bacterium
AAACAAAGAAATTTCCTTACAATCATATTTTCGGTGGAGGGGTCTGGGGAGGAGCCGACAGAAAAAGGAAAGGATATTTCTTTGTTTTGAGATCGCCGCAATGAGTTCTTAAAATTGCAAAATAGCTTAGACCCAGTATAATTCGAGTATAGAGATTTCATCATATACATTATAATCTATATACCGATTCAGACAAATATACTATGAGCATAGCGAAGAATTTAAAAAAGTTTCGTGCCGAAAAGGGTTACTCTCTCGAAAAGGTCGCCCGACTCTCAGAGTTATCACTAAACACTGTTGTTAAGATTGAGGGGGGCACGAACCAAAACCCTACGATTGATACCCTATCTCGAATTGCCAAAGCGTTGGAAGTTAAGGTAGATGATTTACTGCAAAAATAATTATGGCAAACACTAACCTAGCAAGTGCCAGAAAGGCAAAAAATGATGAGTTCTATACGCAGTTTGAAGACATCCAAAAAGAAGTCACTGCGTACATTGAGTACAACCCCGATGTTTTCAAGGGCAAGACAATTTTGTTGCCGTGCGATGATCCTGAGTGGAGCAATTTTACAAAATACTTTGCACAAAATTTTAAACGGTTTGGATTGAAGAAACTTATCAGCACCAGTTACGCCGCCGACAGTAAAAACTTCAAAACCGACTATCATCCCACGTTGTTTGAAACCGCCGATCCGCAGTACGACGAAGACAAGACTACCAAAAATGGCAAAATCTTTACGCTTACTCGCGACAAAACCGGTGACGGAAAGATAGACGTTGACGATCTGGAATGGAGCTATCTTGACGGCGACGGTGATTTTAGAAGCGACGAAATCAAACAGTTGCAAGATGAAGCAGACATCATCATTACCAATCCGCCATTTTCGTTATTCCGCGAGTTCTTGGCGTGGGTTGTTGAATCCGATAAGCAGTTTGTAATGATTGGCAACAAAAACGCCGTCACCTACAAAGAAGCTTTTCCGCTCATCAAGGAAAACAAATTGTGGTCAGGACGTACCGAATGGAGTGGCGGCCTATGGTTTGAAACCAAGAATCCCGACGATGTCGATAAGGTTATCAATGGCGTCAATATGAAAAACGTCTCATCTGTTTGGTTTACCAACATCGACCACGGCAGACGGCACGAACACATACCGCTCATGACTATGGAAGACAACTTAAAGTACAGCAAGCACAAAGAGGTCAAAGACAAAGAATCGTACGACCGGTATGATAATTATGACGCTATCGAAGTGCCATTTACGGACGCTATCCCGAGCGACTACAACGGCGTTATGGGTGTGCCGATTAGTTTTCTTGATAAGTACAGTCCGGAGCAGTTTGAGATTGTTGGTGCCAGTGATAACGGCGCAATTGACGAAAAGTATAAATTGCCGCACTTCAAGAAACACAACGAGCCGTATATAAATGGCAAAAAGCAGTACAAGCGCATTTTTATCAAACACAAGAAAAAATGAGTATGAAAACAACCCTAAAAACAGAAATAACGGTCAAAGATATTTGCGAAGGTTTTGTCTATAACGAATTGGAAGGCAAAGGATTGTTTGGGCTTGCGGGCAAACTCACCATTCAGCCGGAGTATCAGCGAAACTACATCTATGCGGACGGCAAGAAAGATGTCGCTGTTATCGACTCAATCCTCAAGGGCTATCCAATCGGACTGATCTATTACAATAAAGTAAGTAAAGACGCTTTTGAAGTGCTAGACGGACAACAGCGCATTACCAGTATCGGGCGCTATGTCACCAACAAATTTGCAATCAAAGATGAAAACGGCGTTGAGCAATACTTCGACGGTATCGCCGAAGACAAACAGGCAAAAATCCTAGAAACCAAACTACTCATTTACGAATGTGAGGGCACCGAAAGCCAAATCAAAGAGTGGTTTAAGACAATCAACATTGTCGGAGTGCCGTTGAAGCCGCAGGAACTCCTGAACGCTATTTACTCCGGACCATTTGTGACGCTTGCCAAAGCCGAGTTTAGCAATAGTCAAAATGCCAACACGCAAAAGTGGAGTGCGTATATTTCTGGTGCTGTGAATCGCCAAGACTTTTTAGAGCGAGCGTTGGACTGGGTGAGCAAAGGCAACATCGACGAATACATGAGCCGCCACCGCAAAGACACCAACATCACTGAACTCAAAAATTACTTTAACAGCGTGATTGATTGGGTGTCAGCTACATTCACAGATGTTGAAAGCGAAATGCGTGGGCTTGAATGGGGACGGTTGTATGAGGAGTATCACAAAAAATCTTACGATCCAAAGAAAGTATCAGCAGAGGTGCATAAACTCTATGCTGACCCATACGTCAAAAACCGAAAAGGAGTCTTTGAGTTTATTCTGGGAGGTTCGACAGATACTAAATTGCTTGATGTGCGTATTTTTGATGAAGCAACCAAGAAAGCGGTTTATGCAAAACAAACCGAAGCCGCCAAAAAGAAAGGTGTTTCAAATTGCCCACTTTGTGCTATTGGACACGACGCTAACAAAACCAAGATTTGGAGCTTTGCTGAAATGGACGCAGATCATGTTACCGCATGGAGCAAGGGCGGCGCAACCGACATCAAGAACTGCCAGATGCTGTGCAAGACGCACAACCGCGCGAAAGGCAATCGGTAACAAATGTCCTAATCATAATCGCGAATGTAATGTAAAATAGGAACATGGCGAAGAAGCAAATTGTCAACTATCAATACAAGTGGAAACTCGAAAAGGTCAAAGTCAGAGAGCTTGTTTTGGATATTGACAATGTACGGTTGGAGATAGAGCACGAATCACAAGATGAGATTATAAACGACCTATTCCTTAACGAGAACGCGATGGATATTTTGGTGAGTATTCATCAAAACGGGTATTTTCCAGATGAGCCTCCGGTTGTAGTAAAAGAAAAAGGCAAATACGTGGTGCTGGATGGCAACAGACGAATCTCCTCTTTGAAAGCAATGATAAGTCCATCTATCGCGCCTTCAAAATATATTCAAAGAATCGAGAAACTGATGTCTGATCGCCAGCCGATTGAAGACATATCTGTTCACGTTGCAACTTCACGAGATGAGGCCATGCAGTATTTGGCCGCAAAGCATACCAAAACTACACGGAAAGCGTGGAGTGCTTTACGGCGTGCCTATTTTTACTACGCACAAAAAGAAAAAGGGCAATCTGTTGAGAAACTTATCGAGCGGTACAAAGGCGTAGATATTCCTTCATATATAAAGATGTACGAAATGCACAATGTTGCGTTATCCCTGAAGAATATATCTCAAGAGATAAGAACAAAGGTGTCGAACAAAAGAAGTTTCCCGATTTCAACACTGGAGAGGTTTTATTCAGATAGTTATGTGCAGACAAAGCTTGGTATCGAGTTCAATAAGACAACTGGTGAGGCAAAAGTGCCGTCAGGTAAAGATTTTGATAGAGTCTACTCCCGCGTGGTATCTGATATTGCTTCCGGCATAGCAACCTCTCGTAAAGAGCTTTCCAAGGAAAGCGATCGAGAGAAATACTTGGATTCGGTAGTAAAAGAGATTCTTGGGAAAGAAAAAGTTGAGCAAAAACAGAAAAAATCTGCGTCCACGTTCAAACCATCTGTAAAGCAATCATCGAAAAAGAAAGATTTGTTGGTTTCTTCCAGTCTCACCGACACTTTTGGTAGCCCCGGAGTTGGCAGAGTGCTTTGGGAATTGCAAACAATAGATTATGTAAAGTTTCCTAATGCTACCGCGGATTTACTCAGGACTTTTTTAGAAATCACACTCAAGAAATATCTTCAAGAATTAGGAACACTACCCAAGGCAAAAAGGAAAGGTGGATATATTTTTCTTAACGATGTTTTGGCAAAAGTGAAAGCTGATCTGAACAAAGCTTCAAATCATCAACTGGTGCAAGTAATCAATGAGATTGAGAAAAACAAATGGTATCTAGACAGCATAAACCATAACCCCGATGTCTTCGCGGTTGGTGAACGAGTAAAAGATGCGTGGGATCAGGTATACCCTCTCATAAAGCATGTATTTGATGATTACAAAAAACAGACGGATACTAAGGAATAATCTATGCAATTTTACTCACCACTAAGATATCCGGGAGGAAAAAATAAACTGGCGAAGTTTATCGCTTTGATATGTAAAAAGAATAACGTAGACGGGCATTATATCGAGCCATATGCAGGTGGAGCTTCGGTTGCACTACATCTGCTTTTTGAAGGTCATGTAAAAGAGGTGACCATAAACGATTACGACAGAGCAATTTATGCTTTTTGGTATTCTGTAATATATGATACTGAAAAATTGTGCCGAAAAATTCAAAATACTGAAATCACATTAGAAAACTGGCGCAAACAAAAAAAGATTCAAAACAATAAACATAAAGAGCGAGACTTATTAAAACTCGGGTTCTCGACTCTTTTCTTGAATAGGACAAATTATTCTGGAATTATTGACGGCGGCATGATTGGTGGACTCTCGCAGAAAGGACAATACAAAATTGATTGTCGATTTAACAAAGACGAACTGATCGCCAGAATTAAGTTTATCGCAATACATAAAAAGCACATCCATATAAAAAATATGGACGCGCTCGATTTGGTTCGTAAGATAAAAAAGGATAAGAACACCATTTTCTACTTTGATCCCCCTTATTACTTAAAGGGACCATCCCTTTATATGAATCACTATCAGCATGACAACCACAAAGAAGTGAGCGAAGAAATCAAGAGAATCAAAAATGCTAAGTGGATTGTTTCATACGATAATACGCCAGAGATCAAAGGAATGTATCGGGAATGCAGAAAAAAAGAGTACGCCTTCTTTCATACTGCGTACAACACAAGGATTGGAAAAGAGATATTGTTTTTTAGCGAAAATATCACGGTTCCTCGTGTAGCTTCACCCACTAAAGTCTAGCTTATGAGAAAATATGTCCCGAGCTAAAGCGCAGTATTTCATTCAGCAAGGAAGGGAGTCTAAACCTGTCACAAAGAAAGAGTTTTTTCGGTTGCGAGACGAAGAAGTAAAAAGCAATTATGTTAGCAAGCAACGTTTGATTGAGAATAAACAATATACAAAACATCAACTGGATTCATGCGAGAAGCAAGGGCTTCTTACATCCTTAAAATACAAAGGAAAGATATATTTTCCAAAGGAGCAGCTGATAAAAATTATTGACAGTGAACCGTCGCAACGAAAGCTGTCGTTTTAATGAAAAGTTTGAAGACTCAAACGAAGTCACCTAGCTCACACACGGAAGCATCGCAGCAGCTCGCGCGAACGGAGTGAGCGAGCTGTGCGGAGGTGCTGGAGTGGTGAGTGAATGCTAGAATTACCATGCGCTTTGTATACGCGAACGCGCCACGCACGCCGCGAGTACGGAGAAAAGCGAAGTGGAAGGCACTCAAATATACTGGAGACTGAAACGGAGTTTTTTGGAGGATGAAGCGGCGATCTCAAAACAAAGAAATATCCTTTCCTTTTTCTGTCGGCTCCTCCCCAGACCCCTCCACCGAAAATATGATTGTAAGGAAATTTCTTTGTTT
>JANQMM010000036.1 GCA_028280145.1 Minisyncoccota bacterium
AAAGCGTTTATATCGGCATTATTTATTACTCGGGGTTTGCTCTTAAATACAAAGAACCCGATAGCGCATTGCCGAGTTTGGTGGGAAAACTGCTCTCAGGGGATGATCCTTGCTGGTCGCAAGCCGATGAGTTCAAAAGTCGCAATATCATTGATGCTACTACTCCCAAAAGTCACTACCCGAGGGTTGTGAGGAGTATGTTTGGTCGGAAATATTACAACGATATCTATTCTGGGACAAATGTTAGCGATATCATTAAGGCATTCAGTGAAGAATGTAGCATACCCGAGGATATAACAAGGGATGAAAAAATATATCGTATCGGCGAAGCGCTACTGAAAAAAGAACCCAAATTAGCAAAGCGACCTCACAATGGCCTGATTGATTTTTACACAGACCCACTGAAGTCACGCTGGCCTAAAAAAGGTGTTCGCGAAGAACCTAATAATGGATACGATAGCAGGAAGACAAACGAAGAGGATCCCCCTATGAACGATAACCCTTTAAACCGAATACTCTACGGTCCGCCCGGAACCGGTAAGACCTATAACACCGTCAACCATGCGCTTGCCATTCTTGAGCAGAAGAGATTGGATGCAATCGACAAGGAAGACCGAAACGCACTCCGCAAAAGATACGAGCAGTATCGGGAAGAGGGGCGTATCGAAATGATTACCTTCCATCAAAACTTCGTGTACGAAGAGTTTGTTGAAGGCATAAAGCCGATTTTAGATAACAACAGCGATACTCTCCGCTACGAATTGGACAATGGAGTGTTTAAACGTCTTGCCGAAAGAGCCGGTGATGCACAACAAGCACCAAGCCGAAAAGTTGATGTCTCGACTCTGCTAGAAAGTTACGCTGAAGATGTGCAAAGAAGACTTGATGCCGGTGAAACCGTTTACTTGCGCCCAGATCAGAAGACAGGGCCTACGCTAAGGAAAGTAAACAGAGATAAAGAAGGGAACTTTCGGTCTTTCCTATTAGGAGGGTCGATACAGTGTGAAACATCTGTTGCGAGGAACACCGTTAAGCGGTATTACGAAAACTTTTGCACGGGTGAAATAAAGACCTATCAAGATATTAAGACAAGCCGCAAATCAAAAATAAGCCATCACGGTAACGCGATTTATTATTTCTCACTTTTCGAGAGGATGAAAGAGTTCCAAGAGGCCCAAGAGAATTTAGGTACTGATTACGGATCTCACCAGAGTGTTGGTGAGCCTGAGCGCTATGTTTTGATTATTGATGAGATCAACCGCGGTAATATCGCAAAGATATTCGGCGAACTGATTACTCTGCTTGAAAAAGACAAGCGTGCAGGTGCCGATGAGGAAGTAATAGTTACGCTACCTTATTCTGGAGATGACTTCAGCGTGCCGAGCAACCTCTACATCGTCGGCACGATGAATACTGCCGATCGTTCAATCGCACTACTGGATACTGCGCTGAGGCGAAGGTTTTCTTTCATTGAGATGATGCCTAATCCGGAACTGTTGCAGGGTAAAGTGGTGGACGGTGTACACCTAAAAGAACTGCTGGAACAGATAAACCTGAGAATCAGAAAAGAATTGGACAGGGAGCATCAAATCGGTCATAGTTATTTCATGTCCGTCAAAGCCTTGGATGACCTTAAGAATACATTCCAAACGAAAGTGATTCCGTTGTTGCAAGAATACTTCTACGATGACTGGGGGAACATAGTCAAAGTGCTGAACAACAACGGTTTTATCACAGAACAGGATGCCGAGGGGCAGAAGATCTACGAAGTGTTGCCTTTTAGTAATCCGCAATGGGATGACCCGAAAAGCTATCTCAAAATTGTTGAAACTTCCTCTGCCGGAGATAATGAGTGATAGAGAAAAAACATATTGTTTGCATAGAGCACGAAGATATCTCCAAAGAACTAACCGCTTCTGAAAAGGAAGAACTGAAAGACTTCGTTATCGCGTCCCTGAACGAGGACGACCCTTTCCCCGTTCTGTATATCAAAAATGACGAGATACGCGCTCGCAATCACGTCGGCATCCTGACGACAAAAAACCACATCATTGAGATACTGCCGAAGATTGAGCTTGGCGCAAGAGTAGAGGACGACCCATGCGAGAGCACCCGCAAGTATTTTCTCGAAATGCTGAGAACTTGCCACGATACGAAATTCACCCACCTCAGCGACAGCGATATTCGCTCTCTAAAAGGCTTTCCGATGCTTGAAGTATTCGGGCGGTTATTCCTTGAAACCGTCGAGCGTATCGTTAAGCAGGGGATTGCCCGAAGTTATGAAAACGTTGAAGACAATTTGGGTTACCTCAAAGGAAG
>JANQMM010000031.1 GCA_028280145.1 Minisyncoccota bacterium
ATCGTCTGCATTGTTTGCAAGAAATACATCGTCGACGTTAAGCGCGATGCTTCCTGCTCCGTTTACTACGGTAAGATTGGTGCCTCCGGTGAGTGTTGCGATGGTTGGTTCTTGAGAGCCGTCTCCGATAAGAAGTTCTCCGTTTTGAAGAACACCGGATGTTTGAAGCGCGCTTCCCGCATTTCCAAATAGAATACCCCCGTCAGTAAATGATGTACCGCCAGTACCGCCCCGCGACACTTCAAGCACTCCGGTAGTATCTGAAAGCGCAACACCAAGAGATGAAGACGCGATATCTACCCATGCCGCTCCGTCATAGAAAAGCAGATCACCGGCATCAGGTGTGACCGTAACATCAGTAAGATCACCCAGTGTACTTGCACCAACACCTTGCAAACAACCGCCATTTACAAATACACAACCGCCCGTAAGTACAATTCCATTTGCAAAGGTTGATGATGCACTCGTACTCACCGCATCAATGGTCGGCACCTGAATACCTCCGCTAAATGTTGAAGTGCCGCTTCCGGTCACCACAAGCGATGTTGTCGTAGCGACTCCGTCAACAGTTATCCCTGTAAGGGTGGAGGAAGCCGTTGCGAGCAAACCATTTGAAAAATTCCATATTGATGAAACAGTTTCTGCTTGGTTACTTCGCGTGACGTTTGAGTTTGCGTAATCAATTGCAACATTTGCCTCACCTGCAGGAGACGAGGTAACGATGAAATCTGCGGCAAGAAAATCTAGAACGGACGCACTTGTGTCAACATCAATGTCCCCTTCCTGCACGGTCGAAATGCCCGTCCCTGCAGCACCCGCATCAACGCCGCAGGAGAATTGTCCTGTTGTGGAGTTATATAACAAAGTGCCGGTTTCAGCAGAACAATCTCCGAGTCCGTTTTGGAAAAAACCATTTGCAACAGTCAATTCAGAAGTGGTTGCTCGTCCCGTAATCGCCAAGGTCGTACCCGTGGCATTTCCAAATGCCAACGGACCACTTATGGTGCTTGTTCCGGAGAATGTTGAGGTGCCGGTTACCGCAAGTTCACCTGCAATGGTCAAGGTGTTGCCGATCTCAAACGTGTCGTCTGCCGTTGCCCGTAGGAAGTCGGTGGAATCAAGTCCGTCGAGTGTTCCCCCTTCAAGACAGACGCCATTTACTTCTACACAACCAGCTGAAACGACAATGCCGTTTGCAAAGGTTGATGATGCGGTTGTTGACGCTGCGCTAAAGACCGGTGCGGAAAGCCCCCCTGCAAAGGTACTTGTTGCAGTAGACGTAGAAACAATGTTTCCTCCGGTTGTGAACGTTGTACCGTCAAAAGCAAGACTTGTAGAATGCACAAGTGCAGTTGCCCCCGCGTTCGTATATGGGATGACGTTTGCTGTGAAGGTGTTTGGTGTGTCGGTAAGGCCTGCGTAGGTATCTACCCCACCACCTGCGCCACCGTCATCAACCCCACAGATGACATTGCCGTTTGCATCAGTGGTAAGCACACCTCCGTTTGGTAGCCCGCTACAATCAAGTGTACCTATGTTAAGTCCACCGGAAACAAAACGCACGCCGCCTGCAAAGGTACTTGTCCCTGATGTAACATTGAGTGTATTTAGCTCAAGCCCTCCTGCAAATGTTGAAGTTGCCGTTCCGCTCACCACTAAAATGTCATCAAATGTTGCGGTATTTGAAACAGTGAGCAATGAAGTGCTTGCGTTCCCCGTAATCGCTAACGTTGTACCGGTAGCACTGCCAAACGTAGTTCCTCCGGAAAGCGTAATGGTCTCATCCTGGCCAATTAAGATTGTTGTCGTTCCTGACACCACATTCCCTGTCGCGTCATAAAAGGTGATCTCTCCTTGAGTCCCCGAATTGACTGTTCCGCCGCCGCTTGTGGCCAAACACACGCCATTTATTTCAAGACACCCACCCGTTAGGCTGAGACCGTTTGCAAACGTTGAGGTCGCGCTTCCGGATGTAACATCAAGAGTTGAGACCGACACGCCGCCTGCAAATGTACTCGTTGCAGTTGTTGTAGAGACGGTGAGTGCGCCGCTTAACGTGGCACTTCCCGAGTCCGTAACGGCAAAAACAGTGCTCGAGGCACTATCCGTTACGGAAAAAACCACTCCTCCGGTTCCCGCAAATGGAGACCAGACCGAAAGCAAAACAGCTGGGGCGCTTGTTCCAATTCCAAGATTCGTTCCATCAAACACGAAGTTCGCAGATTGAGTCAACCCACTTGCGCTTGTATTTGCAAACGGAATTGCGCTAGTAGCATAAGAGGTCGGTGTGTCTGAGAGCAAAAGATACTCCGTTGCTGCAGCTCCACCGATACAGTTCCCGTCGATGGAGAAACAGCCCGGACTCGCAATATCAATGCTATAGCCATATGTAGACGTTGCTGTTGTGGACGAGACGACCAGTGGCCCGCTTGAAGTTATGCCCCCGGAGTCACTTACACTAAGAAGTGTTGTGGACGCGCTATCAACAACCTCAAATACGCGCGCTCCTGTTCCGGTAGTGGAAGCAGTAACACTAAGACGTGCGTACGGAGAGCTTGTTCCAAGCCCAAGATTACTACCGCTAAAGACAAGGTCTGATGAGTCAGTAAGTGCGTCACCGGCGCTATTGGTAAAGATAACGCGATTTGCAGTAAAAGAGCTTAATGTGTCGGTAAGCTCGACGAATGTTTCCGCCCCTTCGACGATGGTCGTTCGAGACCCTCCGCCACCGAAGATCAGTGGGGTTGTGGAACGTGCAGTAATAATTGGATTGGTCGCAGTACCCGTGATCTCAATACCGTCTCCTGCAGTGATAGAGTTGATGATATTAGATGCAAACACACGTCCCAGACCGGCATCAATGTCCGTATCGTTAGTAATGATTCCACTATTAGCCTCAAGAAGTCCCGAGAAGATTCCTTGATTGCCTACATTAAGACTGCCGCCAATGGTACCTGTCGTATTTGCAATAAACGGCCCATCGATCACAGCACTGCCGGATCGTGTCTGTCCTCCCACTAAAAGGCTATCGTCGATACGCGCACCATCAGTAATGGCAACATCCGTATTGATCTCCAAAAATGCGTCCTCATCTGCAATTGTCGGATCGGCGTCACCCGGACCAACCGGGGTAATAACGATCTCATCATTGTTTCCGTCTCCGGTTTCGGGCTCATTGTCACTTGAGAGGATTTCGTCGTCATCTGAAACTTCAAAATCATTTGCCACTTCAACATCCGATCTACCCTCATCCCCACCAAAAACATTTGAGAAAAATCCTGCAATGCTTGAAAATACCGAAGCGCTTTGATTGAACGCAGCCTGTGTACCTGGAGTACCGCTTATGAGAAATGAGAATGAAACAACGGCAAGAACTGTCATAAGCGCTCCAACCTTATAAAGCGATGCCTGTTTTAGATGTTTGAGTTGTTGCAGTACAGACGAACGTACATCCGCTTTTTCGGCAGAAGTAAGATTGCCGCGATCGTCATATCCAAAGGTTATAGTCGGTTCTTCTTCAACAACAGGTGGTTTTGTTGAGTCAATCCCTTCCGTGTCCCCACGTACTTGAGAGTCGTCATTGGGTATTTCTGTCTCAATCTTTGAGGCTTGGAGAGTGGAGGAAGTGGGAGGCACTACAGCATCCTTCGTTGAACCAAGCTCCTTGTAGCGAAGAAGCCCTTCTTCTTCGACAAATAGTTTTCTACCAACCTTCATTGAAGGGAAAAAGCCCTTTCGCGCCATTTGCCCGACATAGTCACTTGAGTACTTTGTAAGCGCGGAAGCTTCCTTTGTACTAATAAATTTTTTCCCGTTCTCACCAACCATGAACGATGTTTTAATGTGTCATATCGCTGACGACATTCTTGTGCGAAATCCTCAAAAAGAGATCATCAAAACTCACTTTTATTTTAGCAAAAGTTATACGAGATTTTGCCGAGATAGCCATATTTTACGGGGATAACGAGGGATAACTCGTATAGAAAAAATAGGTACGATCGAGGTTTCCCTTTTTGTCCCAAAACGCAATATCAACACCTTCCCCGAAAGGCATTTCTATGAAAAATCGCAGAATCTGATCAATGCAAAAAAGTACCGAAATCACCCTCTCTTGATTAGAGAAAAGTAGGAAAAAATGACGACAAAATGATCCAAATATGACGCTTCGTGCCTAAAATGAAACCTACGCTTGCACACAACAAGCATGATCAGAAAAAAAGCTAGTGTGGTAATCCAAAATAGGTCCAATAGTTAAAAGTAGTACAATTCCGGAAAGATGACTGATCTCTTATGAGTTCAAAAAGTATCAAGCGAACACATTCCCGACCCTCTTAAAGGTAGCCAAAGCCGTAGAGTGTCTTCTGTGAATTGAAAATTCATGGTGCGCTTTGTTAAACTCAGAGAAAATTGAGTTCGATATTCCAGATATATCAATCTCGTCTAAATATACTTGATTAAAGCCCTATCTCGTCTGAATCTCGTATAAATAGAATAGTGTCTGTGGACCTTATTTACGTACTAGCACGATCTTTTGACTTAGGCTATCTCCCTTTATATACACAAAAACCCATCTCGGATGAACGAGGTGGGTTTACTTAGTCCTATTCTTAGCACCTTACACGTCTCCGTATATGCGTACACGCGATTGATCTGTATGTATGACAGCGTTTTTGAAAGAATATTGCCGCTCCCTATGTTCTGTACGTACTGAAATAGGTTCTCCCTTTACAAGGGTCACAAAGTTAGCGTGTTTTGGCAAAATATCAAATGTTCCCTGTGAGTTCACCGATGAGACGGAATTTGCCTCACCTTCCCATAATACTTCCGTAGGTGTGCTGATTTTGACCTGTAAAACAAATTTTTCTTTCATAGATTACTTGTACCCCGCCCCGGAAATACTTCCGATATAGAGGAACTTATCTTCCGGAACAGTGTCAAACTTACCCGCAATGATATCTGCCACATCACTTACAGTATCTTCCCGCCGAACAAATACTCCCTTGCGTCCGGACTGGGCCTCTGCAGTAAAAAACGGCTGAGTCATATAGTTGATGACTTTTTGCGCGCGGTGAAATATTTTTTGGTCCTGCACTGTAAGTTCCTCCTCACCGATAATAGCGGTAATGCGTGCGAGTCGTTCAAACTGATTGAGAATCTCAATAGACTTTACTGCAGTTTCGTAATGCGAATCCCCCACCACTTCACGGTCGATAACGGATGATTTCGACTTATAAAGATCAATGGATGGATGTCTCCCCTGCTGTGCCACATCGCGAGAGAGAATAACCACTGCCGCAAGATGTGGCATGGTCGCAACCACGGCCGGGTTTGAAAGTACGTCAGCCGGAACATAGACTGTTTGAATGGACGTCACCGCAACTTCAGGTGTGCTGGCTACCCTTCCCTCGAACTGAGCGATCTCTGTCTGGAGTGTTGGTTGATATCCAAACTCCGACGGGATCTCCTCAAGAAGTGTAGAGAGCTCGCTACCCGCCTGTACGAAACGAAAGATATTATCTACAAAGAAGAGAACATCTTCCTTTTCGACATCTCGAAAGTATTCAACAATCGTTGCTGCAGCCCACGCAATCTTGAAACGAATCGCAGCGTTTTCATTCATACCTCCAAAAATGAGAGCAGTGCGATAGAGTACTTCGGTCGCCTTAAGTGCCTGCCACAACTCGTGCCCTTCACGAGTACGCTCCCCTATCCCGGCAAAGACAGAGAGTACATTTCCCGAACTATTTATATTGCGTAAAATCTCTGTCATGAGAATTGTCTTACCGACCCCGGCTCCACCAACGAGTCCGAGTTTCCCTCCTCGTGGTATTGGGGTGAAAAAATCGATGGTCTTGATCCCCGTTTCAATTATCGCCCCACTCTGTGCAGCTGTTTTATCGGTCTTCTTACTCTCATCTGAGAGTGGAATGATGTGTTTCCTTTTCTTTTCATAGATCGGCTCCTCCTTTTGATCTTTAAGCGGCCCGAGACCATCCTGAGGATTCCCGTAAAGATCGATGATACGCCCCAAAATATGCTTGCCCACAGGAATGGTTATCTGTTCACCTGTAGTGCTGATATTAAGATTCCGATACACCCTGTCCCGAGGAGAAAGCAACAGACAATACATCTCACTTTCGGTTTTATATGAATGCACTTCAAGTCGAAGAAGCGGGTCATCCGGAGACGTGAGTAGTTCACGAAGTGCCGGTCGATACTCATCAATGCAAGAAACAGTAACAACCTGCCCACGGATACCACTTACTTTTGCTATTGTTCTCTTTAACCCTTCTTCCATGACACTCTACTTGAAAACGTTTCCAACAAACGGATGTCTTCTTGTACCATTACTTCTTTACGTAACTTCTGCTTCTTTTCTATGATCACGTCCTCCGCCCTGTCCTCTGTCGTATTCATTTTAACTAGCCGCGCAGCAGTTCGCGAAAGCTCTGCTTCAAGCATAATACGCGTAAAAAGCAGTTGTCGAACTTGTGATTCAAAAAATTTCAATATGTGTGGGAGTTCCGGTTCATAAATTTGCTCTATCACCCTGTCTGCAGTCTCGATATCCTCCAGTTCCGTCGTGTATGTGATGTCAGCTGTGATGGGTTCTTGTCTAAAAATGTTGATGAATTTTGGATAGTATAAAATAACCTTTCCATATGGCTTCGCACGCTCCAAAAATACTTCCATCTCTCTCTGTGTCGGGTAATCGTCCTTAAACACCATCGTGTCACAATACTTTTTAAACTCAGTGTTGTCGATAAGGTGCTTCCCGGTAAAACCAATAATCAAGTAATCTCTGTCTCCCTCCTCTATATCCTCCACAAATGCATCCATAACTGTCCGATTCAATATTCCGTAGAAACGTTTATTGGATGTTATCGCAACATGAAGCTCAGGTCCCGTATCGACCAAACCCTGTTCGGTATAATTCCTTTTCTTTGCTGCAAGTTTGACCATTCTGTAGAGATCGCTCACTTCATCATAGAAGGTTTTGTTGGTCTCGAAATTCTCGCGAAGTCCTCGGATGCGAATTGATGCGATCTCCAAAAGAGCGCTCGAGAGTCCGCGAAGAATCTCAACATCCTGAAGTTCTTGTTTTGTTTCCTCTATCGTTGACATACCGAATCGATGATCTCCGATTTGGAGTCATATTCTTTTATGAAATTCTCAAGCGACATTGTTTGGTCATGCGTCATTTTGCGAATGTCCTGTAGTCGAGAGTCGTTAAGTAGAGCATCAATGATCGCTTTTTTGTTTTTGGCCAGAAACGGCCGTTCCCGTTTCTCAAGAAAACGGGTAAAGACGAGACTCAGAAGTGGTATCTGTACCTCTCGAGGTAAATTCTCATACGGATTCTGCTTCAAAAGTTCAAGGATAAGTTCTCCCTTTCGAAGGGTGTCTTTTGTCTTTGCGCTCAGGTTCGTACCAAAGCGGCTATATTCCTGTTGCTTTCTGAATTCTGCAAAAAGCATCATAACCTGAGTTGAGAGTTCCCGCTGCAACTTTGTTTGGGTCTGTCTTCCCACACGAGTAACGGAACGATCAATAGCAACCGATGGATAATACCCTTCCGAGCGAAGCTCCGGAGAGAAAAAGAGGTGTCCGTCTGTCATTGACATCAAATTGGTCGGGATGAGGTCGGTAAAATTCTCAATATCCGTTTCGATAAGCGGAAGAAGTGTGATAGAGCTGTCACCATACTTTTCGTTGAAATTACCCGCCAACTCAAGCAGGTGCGCATGCTGATAGAACACATCGCCCGGATATGACTGTCGTCCGGGGATCTGCCCCATCAGAAGTGCGATCTCCCGCATATATTTTGCATGTGTTCCTAAGTCATCAAGGATAAGGAGTACTTCCTTTCCTTTGCGACAGAAGTGCTCTGCAAGAAAAAGCGCGATGGTCGGAGCTATGGACGAAACGGAAGATTGCTCCTCGGAAAGTGCCGCCATAATAACGGTGTAAGGAGCCGCCCCTTTGCTGAAGATACTTTCTGCAAAACGCTCGATAAAAGCAGCAGACTTCCCGATACCGGCATAAATACAAATGATGTCCTTCCCTTTCTGATTGATGATGATATCGCGAAGAAACGTTGTTTTGCCACTGCTTGTCGGACCAAACAGTAACTGCCGCTGTCCCTTTCCAACAGGATACAGTATATCAATTGCGGAAATACCCGTTTCAAACTGTTCGCTGATTTCTTTGCGCGCGGAGACTCCGGGTGCCACCGATTCAAAGGTAAGCTGTGCATTCTGCTTGGGGAAACTTCCCTTCCCATCAATTGCTTCACCAAAAACGTTTATGATGCGTCCGAAAAGATAATCTCCGAGTGAGTATTCGAGATTATTTTCAGAAAGTGTGTATCGATCTCCGGCTTTCGGGTTTACATCATCAAGCAAAAGAGCAGTGACCAGGTCATCATCCAAGGACACAACTATCGCTCTATTCTTTTCATCGTCAATTAAGATGTCGTTTATTCGCGCGCGGGGTAATCCATCCAAAGAGAGAAGATATCCTTTCGCATTAACAACAAAACCGACTTCTTTTGTGAATGTATCTTCAGTCATTACTTCTGCGCGAGCAACCCTCTGATCTCTTTTTTGTGCTTATTGATATAGTATGCAAGTGAATAATCATGATAGACACCATTCCACACAAAAGCGCATCCACCAACTACCTTACTGTCAACCTCCAGATCGAGAAAGATATTAGGCGCAACGTTCTCTCGACACCACACACCTAACTTCTCCACCTCAACAGGTGGAAGCAGTGTCGCCACATAGATTTTCAGATACGGCAACGTGCGTTCTTCTTCTTTCAATGAATCCAAAATACTTCGAAATGTGTCTCGCCTGAATTGCGCGAAAAAATCGTCACTCAAAGAAAGAAGGCTGTTTCTAAGATATTCCCCGGTGTTCTGGTCAAATAGAAAGTGTTTTAAGTGCTCTTTTATACTTCCCTCCTCGTGCTCCTGGAAAAAATATTTTTCAAAAAACTCTTCCAGAAGAAGAACTTTGCGATGAAAATTGTCCTTAGTATAGGTATGTTCGAATAACTCTTTCGTCTTTTCATTCATGTCTTATGAAAACGTATTCTTTGATTTTGCTTCATCAAGTGCGCGGTAAATCAGATCGGTATGTTCGTTCAGAGTCAAGGTCTTCTGCAGTGCCAGCGCTGTGGTGTTTTCGATCAACGAAATGATCTCATTATCGATAAGCGCAAAACGTTCTTGCCTGTATGTTTCAACGACTTTCTTAACAGCAATGAACTCCTTTTCGACATTGCTTCGAATCTGCTCCTTTGCGTTCGCCTCAAGAGTTGTAAATGTATTCGAGAGTTGTTTTGAGAGTTTATTGGTTTCGTCCTGCAAAAACGCTTCATTCTTTGCGATACCTGAGGCCACGCGTTTCTCCACCCCCTCGACAAGCCGCTTGAGTTGCCCATCCATGCTTTTACCATATTGCGCAAGCAATAATTCCGTTTCCTTTGTTAAGGTTTGAAGCTTCTCCTCGTAGTCTTTCTCAATGTTTTTGCTTTCCAGTTTCTCTTTTGCAATGACCTTCACTCCCTCAAGTTCTGCTTCGGCAAGTAGTTTGCGTGCATCTTTTCGAGCTTCATAAGTAATTTTTCGTGCCTTATCATGTGCCCCCTTAAGAATATAATCATAAACGGGATACGTGATATTTTGCATCCTACGATTATTCACAATGAGTACAACAAGGAGCACAATTATGGTCAGAATAAGAAATATGAATATACCAACCACTTCCGCTACTGAAATATATTGCTGAATAAAATCAATCATGATCGTTCCCTATCGTGTATTTAGAATATACTCCCATTAATAGTAACACTAAATCGGTAAGAAAATAATAAGCAAACTGATTATGAAGGCAACAATACTGATCGAAAGGATGAGAATAACATTAAAGACGACCATCGCTTGAATGCTCGTTTTCGCAAGTGGATTGCGTCCGACTGAGATGACCCCCCGTCCGATATTCGGACCAAACGTTTTCAAGACAACAAAAACCGTACCGAGGGCAAAAAGTGCTGCAGTGATGTAGCGGAAAATGGTTTCAAGTCCTGTTTCTACTTCGCCGCCCTCCCGAACAAAAATGGTTGATTGACTTGTTTGTTCGTTGAATTCATTTGACAGAGGACCAATATCAAGCAGAACACGAATTGAACCGACGGCAACCACTCCACCGCCGGAAGCGATCGTTGTGGTCGCGCTTTGTGTTTCATCAAAACTCTGCAATGCATATCCTAAAATATACCCCCCGTCCGATTCAGACCTTTGTCCCTTTCCCGAGATTTCGGAAGTTGTAATGCCATCGCCCACAGCTATAGCCCCATTAAGTGTTGTTACATTAACAAAGACCTCGCCGGCTTGAACAATGGGAACTCTGTTGATACCGCTTCGAAAAACCACCACGGGAGTCGTGTCAACAACGCCGAACATGTTCTCGTCTCCTGGAATTATTGAAGGTGTATATGTGTTAATAGCAGGATCAAAGGATATAATATCGCCTGATTGAATATCCTCTCCGAGCACATCATAAGTTGACGGAATGCCATATCCACCGACTTGCGCCGAGACAGTACCGGCAATGCTTACAAGTAATAATAGCAATGAATATGTCAGTGTGCGTGTTCCCGTCATTATAATCATACTAGCGCCTTCTTGGAGAGTCGTAAATTATGTCTTCATACACAAAGGTATAGACATTTTCATCAATAAAGTGTGCAAACTCAGTGGCTGCATAACGTAAGGGTTCCAACAAATCACGGTCAACCGTTTGTCCCGCCTCAGTTTCAAGTGCCGTCGCCACAGCGCCTTTTACCGAGTCAGTGATAAGTGTTTTGGTGTACAAACCATTGAATGAAAATATGAGCAAAAATACAATGGCAAACGATGTGGCTGTCAGAAACGCCCGAGTGACAAATGAGCCTACCGATTCAAACGCCACGACAAGGGGCGAAGGTGTGTTGTATATAGGGGCGGGAAGATTTGTAGAAGGTTGTTTTTGTGCAATATCTTTTGTCTGGATAGATTTTTCTTCTGCTATATTTGGCTCTGGTTGCGAAATAAGTTTCGGGAGAAGCGGACTGTTATCAGAGTGATACACAATGAAGGAGGACTCTTTGAAAATCGTCCGTGGACTTATACGGCCCGTTGACTTGTTTACAGGCGGCGTTTCAGATCTTTCCTTCTTTTCACCCAACAACTGTGTCTCTTTGTGCGCAATGATTGAGTCTTCATCCACATACCATGCTCGTCCAATACGCGTCGCTTCTAACTTACCGCCTCGACAAAGTTGTCCCACATAATCGGCTGTATATCCGGCCAGTGCCGCCGCCGCCTTTACCGGAATATATGCCCTTCCATCAATTGTTATCTCATCCATCTTTGAATCCACGTGATACCACGACAAAAGCATCTCGGCTACACGAGATACCTCCACGTCGGTTTATATATTTATATTATGCCTTTATTTTGTGGACTCTTTTCGTCCTTTATTGTGGATAAGGCTTCAGGAAATGTTCTCTTTGAGAAGTTTCTGAAGTATTTGGGGATTTGCTGACCCTTTTGTTGCCTTCATCCCCTGCCCAACAAGAAACTGAAGGGCGGATTCTTTTCCTTCCTTGTATTCAGTAACAACACTGACATTGTTTTTGATGATATCTTCAACAAGTGCCTGCAATTCGCCTTCGTCACTTTGCTGGATAAGATTGTGCTTTTTTGCTATATCCTCAGGATCTCCACCCTTATTCTCAAGCATTATTTTCAAAATATCCTTTGTGCCCCGGGAGGAAATGGTACCGGAGTGAGCCATACGGATAAGTGTTGCAAACTCAGCACCATCTATTGGAAGCCGTTTCGGCAGTGTCTTGTCTTTATACAGCCCAAGCAGGTCAGATGTAATGTAATTTGAAGCAAGTTTGATACTTTTTTTCTCATGTTTAAGTATTTCGGCAATTTCTTCAAGAAATGAGCCGAGGAGCACAGGTTCTTGGACAAATACCTCTACCGCATCTTTCGAAACACCCCACGAACGATACAACGTCCGCTTCTCTTCAGGTAATACTGGCATTTCATTTTCAAGTACTTCAAGTTGAAATTCAGAAATGTCGCTCAGTTTCAGTTTTGGAAGATCAGGATCCGGGAAATAACGATATTCCTCCGAAGTCTCCTTTAGTCGCTGAGAAAATGTCTGTTGCTTATTCTCATCCCAACCTCGCGTTTCTTGTATTAATTGATCTCCTCGCTCCAACACCTTTATCTGCCGCTCGACTTCGTAACGAATTGCACGTTCAACTGCCTTGAAAGAGTTGAGATTTTTGACTTCGACTTTTGTTCCAAATCTTTTTGTTTTACTTACCGAAACGTTTGCCTCGACACGCATTTCTCCTTTTTCAAGATTTGCATCTCCTGCACCAAGGTAACGCAACAATAATTGTAATTCGCGCGCGAATTGTACCGCCTGCTCAGCACTTTTGATAACAGGTTCCGTAACAAGTTCCATAAGCGGTAGTCCGGCACGATTGAAATCAATGAGGCTGTCATCACCGCTATCATGAGAACTGCGGGCGGTGTCTTCTTCCAGATGAATACGCGTGATCTCAACACTGACAAGCGATCCGCCGCTTACAAGTGGATATTTGTATTGGCTTATCTGGTATCCCTTCGGAATATCCGGATAAAAATAATTTTTTCTATCAAACTCGGTAAAATCCGCGATCTTCCCTCGAACAGCGTGGCCTATCTTAAGAACATGTTTTACGGCTTCCTTATTGATAACCGGAAGCGTCCCCGGGTGAGCCACACAAACCGGACAGATATTTATGTTCGGCTCCTTCTCGTCGGGGTCATTCCTTGAGTCACAAAACATTTTTGTATTCGTCTTGAGTTCAGCATGTATCTCAAGCCCAATTGTTGGGGTATATCCCTTCGAGTCCATGTTAATCTTCTATCATCTTATTTCCAATACTGCTTGCAAGTGAGTACAAGAGAGTTCCCAGAAGTGCAATCCAGAATCCGGACACCTCAAACCCTTCGACAAAACTTGCAACAAACCAAAATAGAAGTGCATTGATGACAAATGTGAAAAGACCAAGTGTCAGGATCGTAATGGGAAGAGTGAGGAGAATAAGGATCGGTCGAATAAAGATATTGAGAAGTCCCAAAAGAAGCGCAACAATAAGAGCCGTGAAAAATCCGTCAACGACAATCCCGGGAATGATATATGCGACCAAAAGCAATGCAAGGACATTTATCAATAGCCGTGTCAACAAACTATACATAGTAGTAGGATTGTACCGCTTCAGGAATGTTATCGCAATTAGAGTGGTTGATGCTCGTCTTCTGCGAACACTTGCCTCTTACCGCACCAAGGGCAGTACCATTCGTTTTTGCCCTCCGGAGCGTCCCCGATAGCAAACCATTTACCGCACGCACCACAAGTAAAGTGCCTGATAAATTCGTTAAAAAACACTGACTTATCCTTCATCCTGTGTCGTATTAAATGTTTATAATCACCCGTCCCCTTTTCTATTACCCTTTGTGTTCCGGCGCGTTAATAAGGCCACATTTCTTATATTTCTTGCCTGATCCACAGGGACACGGATCGTTTCGTCCGATCTTTTCGGATTTCCGCTTAAGTGGTACACCGCTTGCGCCTTGTGTATCGCCTCCCACAAATTGTGCCTGTCGGTGAGTCTCCCGAAGCTTTTCGGTATCCTGCTTAAATGTTCCCGTATCAATATTCGGGATCATGCGAAGAACGGTATCCGTGTAACTCTCTTCCATCTCATGAAACAGCCGAAGTCCCTCCTTTCGATATTCATTAAGCGGATCTCGTTGTCCATATGCTCGAAGATTTACGCTTGAACGAAGGTAGTCCATCATTTCCAGGTGTTCAACCCATAACGTATCGTTCGCCTGAAGCATAATGCGGGCAACAACCTGGTAAAATTCTTCTTCTCCCAAACGTTCTTTCTTTTCTGCGATGATCTTTTCGAGCGTCTCGTCATCTGCAACGAAATCCATAAGCAGTTCTGCTATATCCTCCTGTGAACCGAGCAGTACCTTCCGTCTGCGCTCATAGACAGCCTGTCGTTGTTTGTTGATGACATCATCAAACGAAAGAACGTGCTTTCTTGAATCAAAATGAAATCCTTCAATCTTTGTTTGTGCCGATTCAAGAGAGCGCGTAATCATTTTATTCTCGATCGGTTGATCCTCGGGAATACCAAAACGCCCCATCATATTCTTGATCGTATCAGCCGCAAATACACGCATGAGTGCATCTTCAAGAGAAACAAAGAATTGTGTCTCGCCTTTATCTCCCTGACGACCCGAGCGACCCCGAAGTTGATTGTCTATACGTCGCGCCTCGTGACGCTCCGTTCCAAGGACAAAAAGACCACCAAGATCCCGTACCTCCTGTGTTTGTTCCTGTGTCGCGCCAACACCACCGAGCTTAATGTCGACACCACGACCTGCCATATTTGTTGCGATCGTTACTTTCCCCCTCTCCCCTGCCGCCGCGATAATTTCTCCTTCCCGTTCATGATTTTTTGCATTAAGGATTTCGTGCTTAATACCTTCCTTCTTGAGATATGCGCTTAACAATTCATTTTTTTCAATTGATGCCGTACCAATGAGTACCGGCTGACCTTCTTCGTTCAGTTCCCGCACCTTGCGTGCAACGGCTGCAAATTTTCCCTTTTCCGTCTGAAAGATCAGATCATCTCTGTCGATGCGTTGTGGTATGACGTGTGTCGGAAGTGCAACTGTCTCAAGACCATACACCTTATAAAATTCTTCCGAACTCGTCATAGCAGTACCGGTCATGCCCGAGAGTTTTTCATACATACGAAAATAATTTTGGTACGTGATGGAAGCAAAGGTGCGAGACTCCTTCTGGATCTTTACCCCTTCTTTTGATTCGATCGCCTGATGTAAGCCTTCACTCCAGCGGCGGCCCGGTTGCAAGCGACCGGTGAATTCATCAACGATAATGATCTCTCCATCTTTTACCACATACTCTTTATCGCGTGTAAAAAGCGCTTTTGCCTTTACTGCAGTTTCGAGGTGATGTACGTACTTGATACCGTGTTCAGTATAAATATTATCGACGCCTAAAATACTTTCTGCTTTCTCAATACCTGCATCATTTATTTCAATTTGTTTTGTCTTTTCATCAACGACAAAATGTTCGTCCCGATGCAGTTGTCGAGCAACATTGGTAAATGTTTGATAGAGATTTTCAGAATCTGCCGCAGGAGCTGAAATAATAAGCGGTGTCCGAGCTTCATCAATGAGTATTGAGTCGATTTCATCAACGACAGCAAAATGAAAGCCGCGCTGACGAAGGTTGTTTTTATCGTACTCAATATTATCGCGTAGATAATCAAAACCAAACTCGCTATTCGTTCCATAGGTAATGTCAGCTTCGTATGCTTCTTTTCGCGTACATGGCTTTAGAAAATCATAGACAACTTTAAATGAACCCGTTTCATCACGTTCCTGATCTTTTTCTTTGTGACCGGGATCATATAAATACGATTCATTTTGATTTATTACGCCGACACTGAGCCCCAATGCGGCATAGATCTGTCCCATCCATGTTGCGTCTCTTCGCGCAAGATAATCATTAACTGTAATAACATGTACGCCTTTCCCGGCAAGCGCATTCAAGTATACAGGAAGTGTTGCGACCTGTGTTTTACCCTCACCAGTGCGCATTTCAGCGATGGATGCGCGATGTAGAACGATCCCTCCTGTGATCTGCACGTCGTAGTGTCGTTGGTTGAGTGTACGTTTCGTTACCTCCCGCACAATCGCAAATGCTTCGGGCAGAATATCATCAAGCCTTTTTCCGCCTTCCAAGTCGCGTTTAAAGTGATCTGTTTTCTCTTTTAACGCTTCATCGCTCAAAGAGGATGCGCTGTCTTCAAGTGCGTTGACTTTTTCCGTAATTGGTTGTATTTCCCTTAGAATCTTCTTACTAGTGTCCCCAAGAGACTTCTTGAAACCAAACATGGCACTCATGGTATCACAAAAGAGTTCCGCGACATAATAGTGCTTTTTCTAAGAAAAGTGATACAAAACCTCCCCCAACTCTTACGAGTTGAGGGAGGTTTTTGGCCTTCGTCTGGAGAGTATAGGCCTCTCGGGCCCGAAAGGCCGTTTACCTTCTTCGTCGGCGTGTTGTCTTACGCTTTGCAGCCTTTCGCTTAGCTGGTCGCCGTTTTGCAACCTTTCGCTTAGCCGGCTTTCGCTTTGCAGTCTTGCGTCGCGTTGTCTTACGCTTTGCAGTCTTGCGCTTTGCTGCTTTTCGCTTAGCTGGCTTTCGCTTTGCAGTCTTTCGCTTTGCTACCTTTCGTTTTGTGGTCTTTCTCCTTGTGGTAGCTCGCTTTGCAGGCTTTCGCTTTGCAACTTTTCGTCGCTTAGCTGGTGCCTTTCTCTTTTTTGCTGCCATGCTTAATTGCGTTTACGTTATCTTTAGATAAATGTTAACGTGTCGACCGTTTTTCTTATTTGTATCCCTTGCAAACCGGAAAAACTCTAACACGCTAGACTTAAATTAATTATCGTATGCAGTGTTTGCTAAAACAACAATTTTTATTTTTTGTAATGTGGATAACTATTTTTGCTTAAAAACAAAAATAAAATTAAAAGTTTCCAACAAAACAAATTTCAGGAGTTATTAAAATGTTCAACTCACTTCGCACGCTGTGTGCAATATCGTCTGCAAGTCGTTTCATGTCGCGCGCATTACCTCCTCCGTAATGAACAAGGATCAAGGGTTGTTGTGCTGATACACCGACATGTTTTCTTCGTACACCCTTCCACGGCACTGCGTGTTCGAGTACCCACGCAAGCGGCACTTTGTATGTCTCGTGTGCTTGCGAGTAATGCGGTATGTCGGGATATACATCTTGTAATCTGCGAAGTTGGTTTCGTGAAATAATAGGATTCTTAAAAAACGAACCACCACAACCATGTTGATTCAGATCAGGAAATTTCCCCGCTCGTATCACGAGCACCGCATCACGAACACTTTGTAAGGTTGGTCTTATATCCTGTTCATTGAAATGCTGTTTTAGGTCCCGGTAGGAAATATTCGGCACTCCTTCCTTGGCCAATTTGAAACCAACTTCAGTAACAATGAGACCTTTTCCGGAACCGCTTTTGAACACACTGTCACGATACCTGAACTCGCACTGACGATTGGTGAGCAACTCAAATTCCATGGTCGCAGGATTAAATACTTCAACCCATGAAATAGTATTTTGCACTTCCTGTCCGTAGGCGCCAACATTTTGTATTGGCGTCGCTCCGACACTTCCCGGAATACCTGAGAGATTCTCAATGCCGTGGAGATTTTGCTTGACCGTGTATGCAACAAGATCATCCCAGGACTCTCCGGCGCCAACCCCTAAGAATATGTGTGCCCCTTTTTCATACCGAGATACTCCTTTTATTTGATTACGAATGATAAGTCCTTGATATCCGTCATCTGAGACAAGAAGATTGGACCCACCGCCAAGAACCATATATGGAATGCCTGCCTGTCGTGAAAAACGAACTGCATCAGTCAATTCATCCTTTGTGGACACAGCCGCAAAGTACTCAGCACGCCCGCCTAATTGGAAAGTAGTAAATGGTTTTAGTGATACGTTTTGCAGTATTTTCATCGTTGGCATCAAGAACTAGTACATTGCGCGAAGATATGGCTAGCGGGTGCGAGCTCCAAAAAAGTCTTTGATGTGAGTGCCGCCGCTAGCCATATCTTTGAACAATGATTGTTATAAGTATATAGCAAGAGTTTGACCCCTTAAAGTCATAAGTCGCGATCGGTGTTTATATATATTTATATATATACTTACTTATATGTAATTGTGGGGCTAAAACAAAAAGACCGCCCGGGGGCGATCTTTTTGTAGACTTTCGTTGGGCCACACGTCTGTGGCACTCACAGGAACAATACTAACATATCGAACGAAGTGTGTCAATTTACGGTGTTCTTCCCGCTCTGATCTCTTGAATAAGATGTTCTCCTTGTGCCGCAAACGAGGGGTCAATCTCTATTGCCCGCTCGATCTGTTCAATGGCACCTTCCCGATCTTCCAGCTGTAACAAGCTCGCCGCAAGTGATATGCGATTTTGAGAATTGTTTGGTTGCTTGTCGACGCGTAGTTGCCAAATATCGCGCACACGTTCCCAATTTTGTGTATTTATATAGACCTGAAGTAGTCTGCTGTTATCAATAATTGTTTCGCCAAAGAAACCCTCTAGTAGCTCATCGGCTTGTTCGAAGTTACCCCGATACACTGAGGCAACGGCGAGCATGATATTTGCATCGTCAAATTCCGGCGCAAGCTCAAGCGTTTCCCTAAGCAATACTTCTGCGTCATCATGACGCCCGAGATTCATGTAATTTCCCGCAACTGCAAATCGGATTGTTTGCTTGTTTGGAGAAAGCCTTTGTGCATCTTCAAACTGCTCTGTTGCAAGACTTAGCTGTCCGAATGTTTCAAGAAGAGTGCCGTAAAACAGCGCGTGTCGGGCATCATCCGGAGCAACTGTTCGCATTTTTTCCATCTCACTTCTTGCCAGATCAAATATTTGCTGTTGGATACCAGGCTCTGTGTTTGACCGAGCGGCCCGTGTTGCGGCTTGTACAAGTTGTTCGCGAATTTCTTGATTTGCAAATGTGTTGTATGCAAGTGCTTCTCTGAAGTATGTAATATTGTCTTGTGGAGTCGGCTGGGGTCGCAGTGCATTTATAAGCGTGGTTGAAGCAAGTATTGGTTTTGCGTTGACTGCATATATGGTAAATACTGTGGCAAGGATAATGATTGGCGTCGCTACACGATTTATAAAACCGAGATCAAAGACCTTTGCCATTTTTCCTTCCGAAACATCAGGGGTAGAGTGTGCGTACACGTATGCAAGAATAGTGACATACATGATGTAACTCATGATATTGTCAAAAACGAAAAGGTTGTGGAACATATACCCCGCCAGAAGACCGGTGAGTAAACTTTTGTCGACAGTTGATATATTTCCTCTTCCAAACCATAAGTAATATAAAAACGAAAGCGGGATGAGGATATATGCAATAAGACCTAAGAACCCACCGGCAATCAGCCAGTCAAAGATAATATTGTGCGTTCTATCAAACCATGGTTCGTCATTGTATAGAACCGGATCGTAGTATTTGTTAAATACAAGATTAAAGTTTTCCTGTCCCCACCCCAAGATCGGCCTTTCTTTTACTCCCTGCCATGCCATATTCCAGATCGTAAACCGCGCCTGAACCGTTCCGCTGTCAATGGAAATTCCTGAGAAACGAGCAAGCACCGGACTTTCTTTAACAAAAGCGGTGTCCTTCATGAAGAAGAAGCCCCCCACGACCAACATAACCGCGATAAGCGAGCCTATGCCGAACTTGCGAACAAGCGGACGTTTGCGTTCAAACAGTGCGATGAGTAAGCCGGCAAGCAAAAGCCCGGCAAGCAATCCAAGGATCGAACCACGTGTCGCTGTATGGTAAAGCACAACCATTTGTGCAAGGATCAAAAGGCTATAAAGTACCGGTACAACATATCGCGACAACCACTCCTTCCCTTCTTGAAAAAGAAGATAGACGAGTCCCCCGATGCCAAGAAGTGAGATCCAAATAAATAGATTTGACCCTTCGGGAAGTCCGTTTGGATTCATTGAAATTATAGCGAATAAGAAAACAACAAATCCCGTGACGCCGCTTACGACAAGCGGTTTTATTGTTTTGAGCCCTCGAAGCAGATACATGCCCGTAATGAAAATATGGAACAACATGTAAATGGCCAAGTATGTTGCATTCCCAAATCGCGCATCAAGACGTACACCTCCTTGATTGATCTGTGTAAGCCCGCTTAACTGGAAAAAACCAAACAACACCGCAAACAAACTCACACCGATCGAAACATGTAGAAAGTATGTCCACAGTTTTTCTGTTTTGAGCACTGTTCCTGCAACGACCAAGTATGCCAGAAGGTGTGCAAGAGTCACCCACCCTTCCATTCGCTCAAAGTTACTCCATAAACTTTTTGTTACATTTGCCCCCTGTAGATCGGCCACCAGTATGATGCCCACAAATGCGGCAAATGCGGCAAATATCCATGACATATTTGGTCGATACGCAACGTTACGCAACGCAAGTATCGCCCACACCCCAAAGAGTACCTCGACAATGATTCGAAATGTAAAATTCTTTCCGGTTATAAACGGAAAGAACATGTTATTTGCAACAATATACGGAATAAACGGCAATAAAAAGATGCCTGCTATAAGGATATTTCTGAGAATCCTGTCAAAATCCATACCAATTACTATACAGTAATCACCTGGCTTAGGCCACAAAAAGTTGTGATAAGCCTACGGAACTAATGGTCTGTAAAATAGTTATAATTGTGGGTATGAAAGAAAAAGTCCTCGGACTCCTGAAATGGAGTGAAAAGTACACTCAAACAGATATGAATTATCTGGTTTTTGGTAGTTTCTGGCTTACTCTGGGGCAGGGATTCAATGCAATCACAGCTATTCTCCTTGCGATCCTTTTTGCCAACATTTTGACTCCTGAGCAGTATGGAACCTACCAATTCATTATCTCAATGGCTGGTGTTGTAGCCGTATTTTCTCTAAACGGCATGCGTTTTGCCATCATTCGAGGAGTGGCGAAAGTAGGAAACGCGGCGTTTCGTGCCGGATTTTTCACCTTTATGAAGTGGAGTGTCGTTATGGCAACCATCGGGTTCGCTATAGCGATCTACTATTTTCTTAATGGAAACAATCAGTTGGCAATAGCGATGTTCTTCGTTGGCGCATTCTCTCCATTTTTCAGAGGCTTCGGGCTATACCAGGCGCTCCTGGTTGGGCAAAAAAAACACGATGTTTACTCAAGAATTCGCATTCTATACACCTTTACTACTGCTCTTTTCTTAGTTGCTGCAATATTCCTCACAACAAACCCGGTAATTATTGCATTTGTCTATCTTTTTGCGCACACAACTGTTCTGGGTTTTATCTATCTCTATGTTTCTAAAAAGTATGGCAAGGTCGAACGAGATTACAATAAAGAAAAAGTTGACAAGCACATTGCGTCATACGGGACACAATTAAGTTTTCTCAATATGGGAAATAGATTGGCGGCAGAACTTGATAAAGTCCTTATGTTTCATTTTTTGGGACCGGCATCACTTGCCGTTTATGCACTTGCATATTCGCCCGTGAAAGAAATTCGTGCAGGTGGCGAAATCATGAGAACATTAATTCTTCCAAAACTGAGCACAAGAAGCATTTCTGATATTAAAAGGACACTGCTGAGAAAAGCGTTCATATTCTTTTTGATAATGCTTCCAATTGTGTTTACCTATTATTTTGTGGCGCCATATCTTTACGCAACACTATTTCCAAAGTATCTTGAATCAATCATCTACTCTCAACTCCTTATTTTCACATTACTATTCCTCCCAATAATAATGTTTCGACAGGCATTCATTGCAAAGAAACAAACAAAGTCACTTTATATTATTGATACGGTTCTTCCAATTTTTAAAATCTTACTTTTAATCATACTCCTGCCTCTTTTTGGGATTAATGGTGCAATCATAACGATCTTTGTCCACTTAACCGTTAGTCTCATGTTACTCCTGTATCTCTTTGGTAAGATGAAGTAATAACCAACCGATATGAAAAAGTGCAACAATACGAGTGTGGGAATGATCGTCAGAAATAATGAGGAGATCCTTATTATTGAGAGAAAAAAGTATCCTTTTGGTTTTGCATGCCCGGCAGGACATATTGAAGAGGGAGAAAACGCTCTAGAGGCCGCAAAAAGAGAGCTCAGAGAAGAGGTTGGTTTGGAGGCTAAAAACCTAACTATTTTGCTTGAAAGAAAAAAAGAGAATCGGTGCAGAAGGGATGGTGGCACATTCCACAACTGGACAGTGTTTGAGGTCGAAGCAAGTGGTAAAATAACAGAAAGTCCGGACGAAACGAAAAGTGTAACGTGGGTGTCTGCTTCTGAGTTACAAAAACTATCGGATAGAACATCGCGCTATATTTCCGGACAGATTGATGAAGATTCATGGATTAAGTCTCCAGGACTTGAGGAGGTATGGGATCAATTTTTTAAAGAATTAAAGATTCTCTAATTGTAGTATGAAAATTACACTAATCGGAAGTGTCAGCCTGTCACACAAGTTCGTCGAAGCATACCACAAGCTCGAGGAAATGGGCCATGACCCGTATATGCATGAGCATATGTTCGAGTATGCAAAAACCTCATGGGAAGAATTTCATAATCGTCCTATGAATGAACATGCGGAGACAAAACTTGCGAATAATTACATTAAGTGGTGGTACAACTCAATTGTAAACAGTGACGGCGTGCTTGTGCTTAACTTTGACAAGGAACACAAGAAGAATCATATTGGTGGAAACACGTTAATGGAGATGGGGTTTGCACATGTAAATAATAAAAAGGTTTTCGTACATAATCCGCTCCCCGAAGACAGCCCGTACCTGGACGAACTACAGGCGCTTGCAACCAAAATAATTCACGGCGATTTTACAAGAATCGCTTGACCTAAGACCTTCGGCTGTCGAAGGTTTTTCTCATTTCTTGTAGCGCTTCTCTAGAACCCTTTCAACCAGAGGTATGTGGTCTTCCCTGTCCACCTCTATCCAATCCTCACCGTTTAAGACAACTCCTTGCACAAACAGATCATTTTCCAGAAAACGATTAAGATGTGTGTTTTCAAACCGCTCAAGAGGAGTTTCTTTCATTTTCATAAAAGCAAGAAGTGATTCGCGCACCCAAAGGTAGAGCCCAAGAGTTCTGTATCCCGTTTTCATTGGTAGCCGAGTGTAAACCAAAAAACGTTCCCTATTTGAAATCGCAACCTTTAGAACATCAGGGTCTTTTATCATATCGCTTGTCGTTGGCGCATACGGTTGCACGATATCAATCTCCCTGTTTTGTTCCATTTTTTGACTTGCTTTAGTTAAGAACTCATCAATTATCTCGGAACTCACTAACGGCTGATCCCCCTGAAGCTCAAAAATGTGCGTATCTTCTCTGGTTTCGGCAACTTCCGCTACACGAATCGAACCATTTTCACACTCTTTCGAAGTATAAACCACTTCTATTCCCCGATCTTTACAATGGTCGTATATTCGCTCATCATCTGTAGCAACAACAACCTCACCAGTCAACTTGGCTTCAATCGCGTTTTGATAGACAATAGAGATCATTGACTGGCCGGCGATCTTTGCAAGCGGCTTGCCAGGGAATCTCGATGAATCATACCTGGCAGGAATAATTGTGGTAAATGTTTTTGGCATATCTTTCGGACATTAAACAAATAGTGAAAGTACAATAGCGACCACTAGAAACGCGATATATACCAGACCTCTCTTTAAGACAACCCTTCCCCCTGTTTGAAGGGTCTTTTGCCTGCTATACATAATTCCTAAGAAAAGAATTCCGGCCAGGACAGAGAGACCAAGTTCCAAAGAGGAAAGAGTGAAGCTTTCACTACCTCGAAGAAACGATGCTACCAGAAAGAGAGGGATGCTTGCAACAAAGAGCGATGTGATCCCGATCCAGAAGTTGTGAACCCATGGGGATATTGGTCTTGCGGTTCCGATTCGGTGACCTACGATCTCACCTAATACATGAGCAACTGGAAGAGATAATCCGATCATAAGGGCATTAAGTGTATCCTTTACCTCCGGTAGCAGGTTGGCATTAAAGAGAGCAACCAGAGCAGATAATGCTACAAGGGTTCCAATGGCAAGAAAAGATATTAGTCGAGGTATTCGAACCGAGTAGTGGTTATACAGAAGCACCGAAAGCGGACCAAGAGCGTACAGTAGCACAACGAAGAGCAGTGGAAGTCCTTCGAAGATAAAAAGATATATCGAAAGCAATACTGTATACGAATAAATCAATCCGTGCACAACAGAACCTATGACTGCGTGCGTAGATGGATAAATCTCAAATTTCCTGAGTCTTGCAAAAAAGTAACCTCCTATTGAGATAATTGAACCGAGAATAAGTAATATCAGCAAACCGCCGCCCAACAAACCACCAAGACTTAACGTGTAAAGTAGTGCGAAGAAAAACGCAAACAACACACCTTCAAGTACACTAAATACTTTCCAGTTAACACTTCCAAGTAATCCAGTATCCCTACTTGCATAAATCGGCATCCCGCTTTCAGTCGGTTTTGGAACTACGATATCATCGTCAACTTCGCGAGAAGACACCTGTCCTTCATTAAGCGGAATAGCAAAGAAGAAATCCTTATCAATATTTTCACGTTTAATAACGTAACCCTTCGGCAAATCTTTCTTTGCGTACATTCCACGCACTACAGACTTAATGTAGTTCTTCTCTTTTTCTGAAATGTCAACAAACATGTCTTTAGGGGCTCCGGACATTTCTCGCGCTTTATTATATGCAGCAAACCACTCATCGATTTGCTCCGGAAGTGAACAGTATTTAGAAACTTGGACACCCTGGTAATCAATATCGATGTGTCTTTCAAACGTCCTGGCACCCTTTGCATAAGCCATGTGCATTGATGCAGACCAGTCGTGGTATTCATGAGTCGAAAAACCAATAATGTGTTTCGGATACCGCTCCTTCAGCAAGTCAATCTGATTAAGTTCCAAATCAGAGTCTTCAGACGGATATTTTGAAATACAGTGTTGAATTGCCAATGGAACATTCTTTTTCTTGAATATCCTAACAACCTTATCGATGTTCTCTATGGTTGCTCCGCCCGTAGAAATAATGGTCGGCTTTCCCAATTCTGCAACCCTTTCAACCATCGAAAGTGAGGCAAGGTCCGAGCTTGCAATTTTCATGATATCTATATCGAGTTCCTTGCACAGTTCTACGGAACGCTCATCAAACGGAGTCGACATTCGAACAAATCCGAGTTTCTGTATTTCATCTAAGAGAACTTTATAGTCTTCTTTGCTCATTGCCGTCGCCGCAAGCTTCTTGGCGTACCTGGATTGAGAACCGGGAGCATCCGTAGTTGAGGAGTTATCATCAACAATCTTTACATCTTCATGAACAAAGCTCTCACGTTCATGAAATTGAAGCTTAAATCCACCTTTAATGTCGTGTTTTTTTGCTATTGCGGCGTGGTCTCGAATCAGCTTAAGGCCTCTGTTGACGTCTCCCCAGTGATTATTTGCCACTTCCAGGACAAAAAAGGCTTCGCCTTCCTCTATATTCAAAAAATTACTCATAATTCATATAACCATATTGGTGAGAAAAGGACACTAGACAGTTTTTAATTCGTTTTTAATAATATCCGCCAGTCTTTTTCCTGACTTCCCATCATACGGCTCAACAAAGAGTTCCAATAGTCTTTTGCGTCCTTCCCTATTTTTCTCAGGGTCTTGTAGCGCATCATTTATGGCATCAATCAATTCCGAATCATTCTCTACCATTTCTACGCCCCCGGTCTCAATTAAACGTTTATAATGAGTCCACGTATCGTACATTCTGTTTACACTTTGCCAATATAATACATCGTATCCTTCGTCGTCATAATTGATACAGATGACAGGAGTATCGAAGACAGCTCCGTCAATAGATAGAGTTGAACCGCTGTTAATGATCAGATCAGCATGGTGTAAATAATTGATATAGTTTTTTGTATCAAAAAGGACTGCGCCCAGTTTGCCTATCCTCCTCTGCTTAAAAACATCATCGAGCACAACATGTTCCAGCTCCTCTATCTCTTCAACCGTCACCTTGCAAGATGGATGCGGCCGATACACCACTTGTACGTCTTCATTTATTTTTTTCTCTTCTATAAGACGATTGAACTTGGGTGGAACAGCAGGTTCGCTTAAATTAATATCCGAGCCGGCATATAGAATCAATTTTTTACTCGGATCAAGTCCGACACGTTTAAAGAATGCCTCTTTTGATTCAATATATGGATCCCTATTTTTATACAAATCATAGTGCGGCAGCCCAATAACCTTTATCTTCAGATCATCTCTTTTAAAATCTTGATGCTTTTCTCCCATTTCTTTTAAAAATTGATTCTGCAAAATAAATGTGTCCGGCAGAACTGCCACGAGTCCATGACTTGTCAGGTTGTCCCAGCTTCGTGTCAATCCTGCAACACGGATGTTTCTTCTCTTAGCTTCGGAGACAATCAAAATATCAAAGTAATAGTTGATGAGCGAAAGGGGGACTACCAGATCAGGTTTGTATCTATCAAAAAGTTCTTGCACCTCCTTTGAGGCAGGGATCTTAAGAAAGAGGTATCTCAAGAGCCTCTTATACCAAAGCCAACCCCCAAAGACTTTCGATAGAAGTAGCTTCGCTGTTCTGTTCATATACGTAATATCCCCCTCGACATAGGCCCTGTTAGCATAAAAACTGACACTTTCGGTGTTTATAGCCGCCCGCATAAAAACAAACAGAGCCTTTTGGAAAAAGCGAGCATACCTGAAATCAAGGCCCCAAAACTCCACGTTTTCAGCCTTATACTCCTTTTCGTAATAGTCCATCTTCTTTTGTTCAATAATGAACACGTAGCGAGTGTCTTTGTTGTTTTTTATTTCTTCCCAAAAATCAGTCTCGATGATGTTACGACGCAGGATGTCCATGCAGATTGTGATAAATACTGTCTTCATTGGATTGTGGTTTTACTGATATATCGTTTAAAATAGGGATATATGAAGGATTTAAAATATATGATTCGCAGAGGTATCTACTACCTCTATGCACATATCAAGTATCATACGCTTTTTTGGCGACTTTTCAATAAACGCAGAATGAAACTTTTTAAGCAGAATAGACCCGAATTAAGCGACATTCAAAAAAGGGTTTTGCGTGATTTACAAAGAGAAGGGATCGCAACGACAACGTTGAAAGAATTATTTCCTGAAGAAGATAAATTGTCAGTTCTGCAAGAATTTACAGAAAAGCAAGCACGGAAACGACAGTCAGTGAATCACAAAAAGAAGTTTCTTGTTGACTACTTCGAAGAGATCGCGGAGCTGAAGATGCACAATCCTTTCCTACAGACAGCACTAAGTCCACAAATCCTTGACGTTGCAAATAGTTATATGGAGATGTATTCGACATTGGTGTTTTTCACGTTACAAAAAACACTTCCGTCTGCTCTTCCCTTGCGCAATTCTCAAAACTGGCACAGAGACCCGCAAGAAAAAAGAATAGTCAAAGTCTTCATTTACCTTAATGACGTTGGAGAGGATGCGGGACCGTTTGTGTATGTTAATCAATCCGCACCCGAGTATAAAAAGTACGGACACCTCTTCCCTCAGAAAATTCCTGCAGGTTCATACCCTGGAACTGAAGCGGTTGTAAAAGAAATTCCAGAGAGTGAACACAGAAAAATGACTGGCAAAGCCGGGACAATTGTGTTTTGCAACACCAACGGATTACACTATGGAGGAGTGGCAACAAAAAACCCCCGAATTATGTCCACATTTGGCTACACATCCGGAACGTATCGCGAGAACAAGCAGTACTATTATGACGCCAGTTTTGAGGCGGAACTGAAAAGCATGATCCCTCAAGCCAATCATGCAATACGCAGACGTTGGAAAAACAGATAGATCAGCTGTTTTTCTCTAGAACATAGAATATAGTTTCTACAAAATAGTTCTTGAACCTATTTTCGGGAAGGATTGCTTTCAAGATGGGATGTGTAATTTTGATCCGAAGAATTGTTTTTGGTACGTGGTACACTACCTCCTTCACCGTGTAATCACCCCTATCGGAAGCGGAGTGATAAAAGATAAAATTATCTGCATCCTCAGTATTGAAATGCCATTTGTGCCTGTCGTGAGGTTTTTCAGGTGGGATCCCGTAACTCGCCCACCTTCCATGACCTTTGATCATTTCATTGAATTCTTTTTTCCAATTATTCGGAAGAGAGATGATGACGTATTTTTTCGAAACGCGAAGTAGATCGTAGAAACCTTCATGCAGATCATCAATATGTTCCAGTGTATCAAGACAAACAACCGTGTCGTAACTCTCATCCTCATACGGGATTCTTTCTTTCTCCCAATCAAACGGTGGTAGCTCGTCATTGTGTTTGTCTACCAATGAACATTCCCTTCCAAGTTCACGAGTGAGTAGATTACTTCGACTTCCTACATCCAACACTTTCTCTCCAAAGTACTCCTTGCTTAAATTCCCCACGAGCATATACCGTTGCTCGGGTCTCGGGTGATACGGCGTATAATCGACTGAGTCATTGAGCCGAATTTTTTTTCTATATGCGACAATAGCTTCAAGCCCTTCTTTTGAAAGCTCTTTATTGACGTAATGGCGGTTTTTGTACCTATTTACGACATGTTTTTCTGTGTATGGATTCATGATTTATTTTGATGGCTTCCAAATGTATAAGTCTCTACCTAATCGCTTTTCGAGCAAGGCAATGTCTGAGGCATATATATCATAAAGCGTATTTCGCTCCTCTTCGTGCAGTCCATCTTGTTTTCGCCCACCCATTGTATCACGGTTCAGGTTCTCTACCTTTTGATTTAACTTTGAGAGACCAAGTGCTTTTAGGACCGGGATAAAACGAGAGAAAAAAGAGTGTCTCTTTATGTACGTCCTAAGATTTGCCTGCCATTTTTGAACAACCGGTAAGCGGAAATTCACATTCTGTGTGGTATTAACTCCCATACGTAAGATCTTTGGAATAAAAGTTGGATCAACTTTCAAAAAAGAATATATGCTCTGGATTAGTTTCTCAGGATCAATTTTGTAGTCATCATGAATTAAAACCAAAACATTTTCTGGATCAAATATGTTATATACCCGCTCCAACACCTCATCATACATTCCCATCGAACGTACGCCGTTTGTATCGTTCTTTATGGCAGTAAGAAAATCTTCCTTCATACCCACTTTTTTCTTCCTATAGGTGTAATGAGAAAAAGCACGTTCCATTGGATTTCGAAGAGAAATTAAAATTTTGATATCCGGATAGGCTTCTTTAATTCTTTTCAAGCATTCATTGCTCTTAAAGTATGCAACGGAGAACTCTCCCTTAACCGGCACTCCGGCATTACAGTGAGAATAAAATCTTTCATAATCTGAAATGTTTTTGCCCTGATCAATAAGAATATTAAAGAAGTCGGTTTCCTTTGGGTGAGAGAGGCAGATCTCGGGGTGCTCATCCAGGCACTTAGA
>JANQMM010000056.1 GCA_028280145.1 Minisyncoccota bacterium
CTCCCCGACCATCAGGCACGCGGAACGGTTGGGTGAGGAGCTTGGAAAAGGTATAGAGAAATACGTCTATGTGCTTCACAGCAATCTTCCAAAAAAAGAAATACTTAAACGTCTATCTGCTCTCCTTAAAGAAAAACATCCGGTGCTCATCATCGGTACAGGGGGCTTTCTGGCAACGCCACGAAAGGATATCGAGACAATAGTCGTAGAGCAAGAAAATGCCAAAAGCTACAAAATGCAGTCGCGTCCTTTCATTGACTACCGCATATTTGCAAGGCTTTATGGAGAAGCACTTCGTGCTCGTATCATTTTTGCTGACATGCCGCTTTCAATAGAGACCATGTGGCGGTTGAAGCAACGAGAATATGAAGAACTGAGTTCCTCAAGAGCACGCATCGCAACAAAAGCAGACCAGTACATTATGGACATGCGTCCCGAAAAAGGCTCTCGCGACTTTTTTGTGTTAAGTTCTGAGCTCGTCGAATGGCTTGAAGATGTAGTAAAAGATGGAAATCGCGCCTTTATCTTCAATGTCAGGCGTGGCATAGCTCCCTCCACGATCTGTGAAGAGTGTGGCGAAGTTGTCACGTGCAAGCTCTGTGGAGCTTCTGTGGTGCTACATACTTCACATGCCGGCAATGTGTTCGTTTGTCACAGTTGCGGAGATTCGCGAAGCGCGAAAGAACGCTGTAAGAGATGTAACAGTTGGAAGTTGAAGGCTCTCGGTATTGGTAGCGAGCGAGTAAAAAAAGAACTCGTTGATGTGTTCGGCGCAAAGCGTGTCTTTGCGATAGACAGCGACACGACAAAAACATACAAACAGGCGCAGAAAGAAAGAGATACGTTTTATAAGACGCAAGGAGCAATACTTGTTGGAACAGAGCTTTCCCTCTCTTTTATAGACAAGCCGGTAGCGGTAAGTGCGATCGCATCGATTGATTCACTCCTCTCTCTTCCGGACCCTAAGATGTATGAGAATATCTTCTCGCTTGTACTTCGAGTACGAGCAGTCGCTACCGACGCTTTCTTTCTTCAGACAAGACAGCCGGAATTGTCACTTATAAAGGAAGGGGTTGAGGGCAATGTGTCAAAGTTTTATGAAGGCGAGATCCTGAATCGGAAACGATTTGAATATCCTCCATTTACCACACTTATCAAAATCACCTCAACCGGAAGCGTAGCTCACATCACAAAGGAGATAGGCCTCATTGAAGCCGAACTTAAAGGGTACCCGTTTTACGTCTACCCTGCGTTCTCAAGAGCGGGTAAAAATACATATGCTCTAAGTGCACTGCTCAAAGTTCCGTATGAGAAATGGCCGGATCAGAAATTGCTTAGGTCGCTTCGTTTGCTACCACCCAATGTGCGGATCGATGTGCACCCCGAAAGCACCCTCTAACGTGAAGAAGTGATCACTCTTTGAGAGTTCGGACACTTCCCTCGCCCGAGCCTTTTCATTTGTCTGCAAGTTTATATAATCAGGACTATGGTTGAGATCGTACAGAAAGACGACCCGATATTACGCAAGACGGCTCAAGAGGTTCCTCTGGAAGATATCGGTTCTGCAAAGCTGAACAAAATACTAAAGGACATGAGTGAAGCGCTTGCAACACAGCATGACGGAGTTGCTATCGCGGCGCCTCAGATCGGAGTATCGCTTCGTATATTTATTGTCTCGGGAAAAATTCTTGCCGATGAGGAAGAACAAGCTCCAAACCGGGTGTTCATCAACCCAACCATTACCAAACTCTCAAAAAAGAAAGAGGATATGGATGAAGGTTGTTTGAGCGTACGTTGGAAATATGGCACAGTAAAGCGAGCGGAAAAAACCACCATCAAGGCATATGATGAGACAGGGACTCTTTTTACCTACAATGCTACCGGACTCCTTTCACAGATTTTTCAACATGAGACGGATCACCTTGAAGGCGTTCTTTTCATAGATAAAGCAAAAGACGTTCACGATATTGACCCGCAGGATATAGAATCAGCATGATCATGGAAGAAACGCCCCGTATCGTTTTTTTTGGCACTTCGGATTTTTCAGTCTCAATACTGGAACACCTCAAGGAGACAGCGCTTCTTCCTACGCTTATCGTCACACAACCCGACAAACCAAAAGGAAGAAAAATGGTTATCACTCCCCCGCCCGTTAAGGTATGGGCGGAAGCAGAAGGTATCCCCACTATTCAACCCGAGTCGTTAAAAGAAACTCCTCCGGAACTACAAAATGACTGGGATGTATTCGTGGTCGTTGCCTATGGGAAAATAATTCCGAAGCACATCCTCGATATACCGAATCGTGGTGCGCTTAATATTCACCCTTCTCTTCTACCCAAACTTCGCGGACCATCACCAATTCAATCCGCGATCCTTACGGACATGAAAGAAACCGGTGTAACGCTAATGCTTCTTGATGAAGAGATGGACCATGGACCGATCCTGGCACAAGCAAAAGTTGAAATAGAGAACCTCTCTGACGACAAGACAAGCTGGCCTCCAAAAGCAAGCGTGCTGGAAGAGATATTCGCACACATTGGCGGTGAATTGCTAACCGAAAACCTTATTCCATGGATCAATGGAGATATCACCGAAGAAGCGCAGAACGACGATGAAGCAACCTTTTGTGAAATGATCAAAAAAGAAGATGGCGAGATTGATCTAAACGCAGACCCATACCAAAATTATTTAAAGATTCAGGCATTTGACCAATGGCCGGGGACCTATTTTTTTGTAGAAAAACGAGGTAAGCGCATTCGCGTTAAGATAATGGATGCCGAGTTTAAGGACGGTACACTTACCGTCACTCGAGTAGTACCTGAAGGAAAGAATGAGATGGATTACGAGGATTTCAGGCGCGGGCTACGTGCGTCGTAGTTCTTCTTTGATCTTTGCTCCACCTTTACGTACGCTCTTTACGTGCTTCTTTTTGTGTCTCCTCAATTCCTTTGCCATTTGAGCTTTGCTTTCATCTATGGCATCAAACAATTTCTCAGCCGTTGCTTCCGCTCGAAACGAAGCACCCGCTATTTTCATGTTGATTTCGGAGCGATATATATCACCTCTTCGGTGACGTTCTGTTGTTTTTTCAACTTCAACCCGACACTGAATGCTGGTGTCATCGGGATCGACAAGTCTGTCGAGAGACTTAAGACGTTTATCCAAGTATTCCTTGATCCCATTGGTTAGTCGTACATTGGTTGCTTTTGTTTGAATGTTCATACGCACTTCTTATAACACTACTAAAGTCTCAAGGTCACCAATAAAAGCGAGTGTGCTAATTCTCAGTCGGTGGTGTTTCTGAGGTGTCCTTGTTGTTATACTGTTTTTCCAAGTAATCAACAATATCGGCTGACTCATACATGGTTGTGCCAGTACTTTCGTCTACAAGGTACGGCACCTGTCGCTTTCCACCTTTTTCCATGAGCTCGTCCAAAACTCCCGGATCAGCAATATTCAACTCGTTGATCTCCAAACCAAGATCGTCTACTTTAGCAAGCGCCATGGCGCAATACGGACATCCTGTTTTTACGTACATCGTTATCATATTCTCTGATTTATATAATCTAATTAATAACTATTTTGTGCGATCGAAAAGACCTATCAGCTCGGTTTTGGCCAGAATATGACCCTTCATTGCCCTTCGTACCTCTGCCTCACTTGCCCCTGCGGGAAGGTCAAGTGTTGTATCAAGAGCATATAACTGAAAGACGTAACGATGCTCAGTTGGTTCGTGTTCTGTCGGCGGGCACGGACCACGATACGACAAATCACCTGCCGTGTTCTTGCCGTGTGTCCCACTTCCCGCATACGGAGACTCAAATACAACTTCCTCTACGGGTATGTTGAATAGGATCCAGTGATCAAACTTATCGATCAGTCTGGCCTTTTTCACCGACTCGGGAATATCAGGATCATCCACGATAAGGGCAAGTGTTTGTGTACCCCCCGGAACACCACTAACAGAAAGCGGCGGATTCGTATTTTCCCCATCACACGTGTACTCCTTAGGTATCGTATCACCGTGTATAAACGCAGAACTTGTAAGAGTGAGTTCTTCCATTGCTCTTGGCTCCATTATACCACTTTCTAAGTTATCCGCACCCTTGCTTGATGGAATAAATATAAGCACCAGAAGTCCTGCAACAAGAATGAGCCAAAGCGGCCAATTGTTGCTGAATTTTTCCATGACCTTAGTCTATCACGAGCATTTCCGTCATTTGCATTTGAGCACCTTTCTAGTAAAATAGCCAGTATTCCGTGGACAAAGTCCATGTGAACATTGAAAAAGCACCTCCCCGAGAGCTAAGGGCTGGGTGCCAAATACATTCCGGTGTAGCTCAGTCGGTAGAGCGCCTCGCTGTTAACGAGGATGTCACAGGTTCGAGCCCTGTCGCCGGAGCAAGTAAAAAATCCCTAAAACAGTTCAGACAGCTTTGATTGAATGATGCTCAGATTCTCGTCCAATGGATTCGCCTATGCGCGCGGCGAAGTGCTTGGCTACCGATTGATCAAGCGAGAGTCACCCGGAAGGGTGACTTTTCGTCTTAAAAGCAGATTCCATCAGATCAAATCCTTTTCGCCATCCTTTTTCACTCTCGGACATAGCTCCTTCTTTCACAGAAGCCAGCTCCTCAACAACATCGGGACCTTCGTGAGTGTATGTCATTACAGAGCCACCCTTTCCGTCTGACTCAATATCAATGGTAATGGTATCGCTGTTTGGTGAGAATTGAGGCATTGCGTATGTATATTTCAGCCGGTGGGGTCGTTCAACTTCCAAGTATTCACCGATAGCGGTGTACGTTGTGTCGCCCTCTTTTCGCACGATAGTCCACTTGCCGCCAACGCGCGGGTCAATATCAAACGTTGTCTGGTCAGTCCACCACACACGCATGTTCTCTGGCTTGGTGAAGGTATCAAATACTTCTTCTGGTGTAGCGGAGAAGTTTCGTGTGATTTTGATTATTTTGTTTTCTGTTTCCATGGGTTGTTGAAATTTTTGCCAAATCTATTTACCACTCCAGCGCATTTTCATATACACATTGCCTTTCTTGAGCTCACTCAACATCTGTCGCAGTCGTTTTTGTTTAGTTTCTTCACGCTTTGCGTTATTAATCCACCAGATATAGTCATTTTGTTGATAAGGTGGACGCTCTTTATAGGCACTCATTAGCCCTGCCGTGTTGAGCGCAGTTTTCACAAATGTTGGCATTTTGTGCTTTTTTCGTTTAAGCATGTTGTTTTAATTATAGCAAAGCCGCCAAGCGAGAGTCACTGTCCAAAAACCACCGACATTTGAAAAAATGGGAGTGTGCGTATTTTTTACTCTCGCACTTGTTGTAACTCTTTATTATTTAAATGTTTCGTGCCTATTTGAGGTAGCTCGGAGTAACTGGTGTAATCCCAGCATGCTCCAACGCTTCGCGGGACCGTCGCCAAAAGTCAGCAGTCAAAGCGGTTCTAATGCCACTCATGCCGTCGAACAGAAATTGACATGCTGTGGTTAGTATGTTACTATTCTTTCGGTACTTCAAAAATCCATCAATCCGCAAAGGAGAAATTTTATGGAATACGTTCTGTACGTAATCTTGATGGTTAACAGCCCTGGAAATGGCGGGGTGGAAATTGAAACCAGCCAAGTGCCAATGCAGACACTTGAATTATGTCAGGAAGCTGCTGAATTGGTGAAAGCTGAAGGGGTGCAGACCTTTACCCCTGCAGGGCTTGGTCGCGCGGACAACACAGAGCTGACCACCAAAGCTACTTGCCTCAAGGCAACCGAATAAAAACTACAAGCCGCCTGCGAAGACTTCGAGACCGGTTCGTGTTACGCAAAGAAATATCTTGCCAAAATGCGAGAAAGAAACACAAACAAAAGCAAGAAGAGTCCTTGGAAAATAGCCTAACCTTTCCCACCTGGAGATAACTCGTGACCGTATGGCAGAGACTCGGACATTACGAGCACGAACACGACGAGAACGGCTACACCGGCTGGTATCGTTGCATCGGAGGCAAATTGGCCGACAGTCGGTGGCCACAGTGGAACAACAGGACCGGTGCGGCTCGCTACCAGAACAAAAAGTGAGTCGTCTGATCAACAAGGGACTATCGGAAGGTAGTCCCTGTTCGTTTTTAATGTAATAAAATAGATTTCAATTTCGTCTATTAGAAATGGTATGTAAGAACGCCGCAAGGCGTTGTTTGTCGCTCCGACAAAAAAAGTGCTGAGAGCTCTATGGAACGCAGGCAGCAAAAGTTCTTCTGAAATACTCTTCATCAAGATTGCGGCCGATAATTACCACTTCGCTTTTGCGTCGTTCGTCACCCCAAGGCTCACCAGTGGAATTTTCGAAATGCATATGCACTCCCTGAAACACGATCCGTTCGTCACGACCAGCAATATTCAGAATCCCTTTATAGCGTAATAAGTCTTTGTAATTTAGCATGAGCGCCTCTCCGATCCATAACCCGACTTTATCTAAATCTAATGGACGCTCCTCTCTTAATACCATTGATCGAACCTCTGCCCCCGGCGCTCCGTGCGCGTGTTCTTGTGAAGCCTCGAGTTGAAATGAATCCATATTAAACGCGTCTATATCTAGTACCGCACTTACATCAATCAAAGATCGCTCGGTCTTAACAATCCGAGCACCAGGATTTATAGCTCGAAGTGTATGTTCAACTTCAGTGATCTGCTCACTACTTGCAAGATCAGTTTTATTTAGAAGAACAACGTTCGCAATTGCTATCTGATCATAAGCCTCCTTCATGGTCTCAAGCTGAACTGTAATATGCGCTACATCAACCACTGTAATAACACCATCTAATCTGTAATACTCTTTCAATTTTGGCTGTGAAAGAAACGCCTTTACAAACGGAATTGGATTCGCGATTCCTGTCGTTTCTATGAGCACGCGGTCATACCCCTGGACATCCTTTCGATCATCAAAGAGCTTTACCATCGTTTCGAGCGTATCGTTTTTCACTGAACAACAAAGACAGCCGTTCGTAAGCTCGACCGCTCCGTTGACGTTACTTTTTATAAGCTTATCGTCGATGCCGATGTCTCCGAACTCATTAACGATTACCACGATTTTCTCGCCGTTATTTTCTGTTAGGATACGATTAAGAAGCGTTGTCTTCCCAGCACCCAAAAATCCAGTCAAAAGTGTCAGTGGCACCTTTTTTTTCATCGCACTAATATACCACACATCTCCTCGCTGGAGGTTCTTTTGATTAATCGGCCTGGCTTGTAATCGCTGGCGTGATCTTCTCCAAAAATCAACCGTTAAGGCGATCCTAATGCCACTCATGCCGTCGAGCTATAAAACATCATAATGCAGTTTTAGGCAAAAATTGGATAAATCTTTGGTATACTTAGCTTAATGAAGGTTTATTTTCTAACCGGAGAAGAATATCCGTCTTTTTTTGATGAGCACAAAGAGAATATTTTTAGAGCAGTACATTTTAGCCACTCTTTTGATAACAGTGACTCTGTTTTGGGAAGAGCATCTATCGTTCCTATTGGCGAAAAAAGCTATGAAATATGGGTTTCTGAAGATCCAGTAAAAAAATTTGTTAGGAACAACACACTTGTGTATCAGTCTGGAAATCTGCTTTATGCGCGATTTGAATCTGATGACTCAGCCGGCCTCGAAGATACCGCCTACAACCTGTATCTTAGAGTATTTGAATTAAGAGACTCTCTGAATGCAAATCTTGTGCGTATATGGAACTATGTTCCAAATATTCTTGACGAATCAGACAATCTGGAAAGATATAGACAGTTTAACGTAGGTAGAAGAAAAGCTTGGGATGAAGTTGGGCCAAAAAATAACAATAACAACATTGTCACACCTTCTGCCTCTGGAATTGGTGCGTTGGGAGGAGCATTAAAAATAGGTGTTTTGCTCTCCACGCACAAACCAATACATATACAAAATGAAAGACAAACAAACGCCTATGAGTATTCACAAAAATACGGCCCAAAGCCGCCGACTTTTAGTCGTGCAACTTATGTTGAAGGAGTGGGACTTTTTATCTCAGGAACAGCAAGTATTGTAGGCGAGGACACGCTTCATGTTGGAAATCCTATCGAACAAACACAAGAAACAATGAACAACATAGAGACACTTATTTCCCTGGAGAATTTGTCTAAATATAATATAAGCAAAGAATATTCATTAAAAAGTATTACAGATTGGAGGTTGTATATAAAACACATTCATCAGGCGAAGATTATAGAAGATAAATTTTTGGATATTATAGATAAAGATGATGTCAACCATATTCTTCTGCATGACGACATTTGTAGAAAAGACCTTCTTGTAGAAATTGAAGGGGTTATATTTGAGCAATAAAGGTTATAACCTCGCCTACCAACTGGAGCAATTGAAAAATCCTTATTTTATATGGGGATTTTTTATGCCCGAATTGGACACAGAACTTTTCTTAGGTATCATGAGTGCATGATTGAGAAGTGGCGAAAGGAATTAAAGAAACCAAGTGGGAATTTCACTACCAATGCTCCGATGCCAGAGCATTTTATTGATACTCTCCTGGAAGAGGACGAGACTCTCAAAGAAAAATTAGAATTTGAGGATGCTCCGTTTCCTGAATTAGAATCTCCTTTGAATCAAGTAGAAGGGTTAAGCATTCTGGCAGGACTTCAGAGAAATCTCAAAGATGGCTATCTGACATTGTTTAGAGCTATACGATTCCCGACATACAAGCGTATACATGACGTTGTGAATGAATACGGCTTCACTACAGCAAATTATGAACAGGAACGTATTTTAGAGCTGTATAAGGATAATGTGTACCAATCAGGACGCAATCAGATTAAAAGTAATCCTGTTTTTTGGACTCAACCCCAAGAACGGGTTGTTAAGGGTCTGCCAATGTTTAGTTTGGTTAACGATGCTCTACAAATACATCGTGCTTATAGAGCTGACGAAGACAAAGTTCTCATGATTGCACTACATATCCCTCACGAGCTTGTTGAGAATGGAGCTATTAAGTTTATTGCAAACACAGCAATTGATTTAGATTATGATGATGAAACTCGTGATTTTGAGATTAAGGATTTTGTGAAAGAAAATGGAGTCTTGCGGATTGACTATCGTTCATTACGTACACGAGGGATAGACCTACATGAAATGTATACGCAGGATTTGCCAGAGAATGTTCTACAAGCAAAAGCAATGGGTATTCTAGAAGACCTTTATTTGCTTGATATTAAACGGATTCCAGATGAATCTACATTTAAGAGTCTCATCAACGAATCAGGTGTGCTAAAAGATAACCAAGACTTTATGCATGGCTTCTTTGGAGACCAAAATATCTTTGGAAGACGTAAGACGACTTTTCTACCAACCAACTGTTGCAGAGTATCAGCAAAATGAAGCATATAATTTTTGATTACGATGGCGTACTCATTGACTCATTTGAGTTCCATCTAAAGAAAGTTAATGAGTTTGCTGGTATCGGTCTTACCGCTCAAGAGTATAGCGATGCTCATGACGGCAACTTTTATGCAAATAAGATAGAAAAACTTGAAAATGTTGATTTTAGTGAGTACGCAAAATGGGTATCTCAAGACCAAGGACAGCAACCTTTAAATGATGACGCAAAGAATCTGCTAGTTACTCTCGCTGAAAACAATAAATTACACCTCATCACTTCTGCTTGGAAAACACAAGCATATCCCTTCCTAGAGAACCATGGCATTACTACTCTTTTCACAACGCTTCAGTTTGCAGAAGATAGTGCCTCAAAGCACGATAAGTTTGTAAAACTATTTGAGAAGGAAGATATTAACCCAGACGAGACTATATTTATTACGGACACCCTTGGCGATCTTATTGAAGCCCATAACTTTGATATTCAAACGATTGCAGTAACTTTTGGCTTTCATGACAAAGAACATTTGCTGAAAGGTAGCCCTACCTACGTAGCAAACTCTTGGAAAGAGGTTGAAAATGTACTAAATACTACTAACTGATTCTCATGCTTGCCCCAACCAAATGTTCGAAAATCATCCCATCGAGCGAGCGTTTACTTGACATATATATAAATATGTGGCAGTTTGAAATTGGTGAAATTGGTCTCCAGTTTAACTACTAGGAGGTGCCATAGTGGGCACATTATCAGAACAGCTTCTCAAAGCTGGTCTTGTCTCTCCTGAAAAGCGCGCGGAACATGCAGCTCAAGAGCTTGCAAGAGACGAGGCTGAACAACAGAAGCGACAATCCCGACTTACGGCAAAGTCTCGGAAGCCCGCCAACTTTGACAGGCTTGAAAACGCAACTTCAGTCAACGGCTTCAAACGAGTCGCTCTCGGTATCCTGCAGGAACATCCTAATGCCATTGGTGATGTCATCACCTTTGCTCACCACTTGCAAGATAAACCTGGCGGAAAGAAGCTCGTCTGGCTGATGTATCAAGTTCAAGACGGTCTCGCAAAGCTACCCGCAAAAGACCACCAAAGGTTCTTGAAACGGGCGCTTCGCAAGGCAGGCGGCTCTCTGGAGTTGCCTAAGTCGTAGGACTATGTGATTCACACTAAACAATGGAGGATAGGTATGGAACCGATACCATCATCATGAACAGACCCTTTCAGGAACATGCTGTGCGCTGTCCAAAGTAAAGGGTCTTTTATTTTATACAAAACATAACTCCCCCATCTCTTTTCGTATTAAAACCCAATCCAAAGTTCTGAACCTGGTATACTATTTCCATGAAAGAAGTACCACAAATTAATCTGGAAATACTACGAAGAGATACGTGGTCCCAAGATGAATTAGATAACGCGAAGTTCGTAATCGACTTTGTGCAACATCTCATGAATGATCATAATTTTGCATATATTCATGAAAAATATGGGAACGGTCCATATCGGCAACATAACCGCTCGATGAGAGACGGCATCCCTGGAGTTGTAGACTCAGTGACCACTCTTACAAAGCGGTTCCCTGAATTTTCGTATGAAGTAAAAAATATTTATGCCGATGGTGCGCATGTGACGATACACTCACATGCAACAATGCGCGAGAGTGATCGTGGAAACGAAAAGAAGGGTTTTATTATTTACGATACGTGGAAGGTTGAAAACGGCAAACTTGTTGAACACTGGGACGCATTACAACCACTTGATTTTGGAATGCGATTATTTCTACTTCTCACTGGTGGATCAATTAAAAACAAAAACGGACTCTTCTAGCAGTAGGTGTACTACTAATTGAATTATCCATTTTCACTGGAAAGAACTAAGTATGAAAGCAATATCATTTAACCAAACACACACCTGAAATCCGACAAAAAGCTGATTTCGAAAGAGCATTGACACATGGGTTTATGCGTTATATTGTGTTGCAGAATCAACTTTCAAGGGGAAATTGTCGTGGTCTTTGTGAAATTCAAAAAGCAACAAGGTGGATATATGCTGTTTGTTGGATCCACCTTGGGAGCCGTCCTCGCTGACACCGATAACGGCACAAAGTTTGGAGGGCACAGTCTCACCTCATACGAGGAGTTATCAGAAGACGAAGCTCGTGAAACCGGGGCGCGCTACCTCGATCAAGGTATTTCCGCAGTGTCTAGCGACGGAGAATCAAGCTTCTGCGCTGATGCCGGACTATCTGGGTAGCCCTCACAAACAGCGGAATGACAACAACAAGCCGCTCAAAACGCAATCACCGTTTTCGAGCGGTTTTTGCTTATCTGCCTTACTTTAACCCCTTTATGGTCATCTCTGTTTATACACAACACATATAAGCAAAGAGCAACTATTGACAGCACGGATGAATTCTTTTATTGTCTGCATAATCAATAAACACTTCAGAAATCTTAGTCGAGATAGTCTTTGGTAGTTTTTTGGGAGCAGTTGGATAACAACTGCAAGATTATTTGGTTAGATTTCGAACACATGCAAACAGGCACTATTGCCCGATTGATAACGGACAAAGGCTTTGGTTTCATCAAACGTGACGGAGAAGAAAAAGATCTTTTCTTCCACATGAATGAAACTCAAGGCGTCGATTTCAACTCTCTAAATGAGGGTGACACGGTCACCTTTGAAGTTGAAGAAGGTCCGAAAGGACTCAACGCTGTGAAAGTATCACTTGCGTAGCAAAAAGAAAATGCCTCAACAAAATAACAGTTGAGGCATTTTCTTTTTCACAAACGCCCTCCCCTTGCTTGCCTTGTTGGCAAGACGAGAAGCGTATTATCTAATTTATGTGTTTCCGGGTCGTTTTTATACCCAGGAAAGCAATTTGAACAATATCATTCTTTGATACGATGAGGGTATCGTTTGCAAAACGATTTTATTTCCAATAAGAATAATGGGTTAAACCTTTTATGAACCAAGAACAACTTGCTCGTATAAAGAATGATAAGGGTTTTATTGCGGCGCTAGACCAAAGCGGTGGATCAACACCAAAGGCTCTTAAGGCGTACGGCATTAACGAAGACGCCTATTCAAACGAGGATGAAATGTTTGATCTCGTTCACGAAATGCGGACAAGGATCATCAGTTCCCCATCGTTTACCAGAGAAAAAATCCTTGGCGCTATTCTCTTTAAAGCAACCATGGAAAGACAAGTTGCAGGTAAAGACACTGCTGACTACCTCTGGGAAGAAAAAGGTGTGGTGCCTTTCTTGAAAATCGACAGTGGACTAGCCGAAGAAGAAAATGGTGTACAAATGCTAAAACCGATGCCAGAACTTGACCAACTACTCGATCGCGCTAATGAAAAGCATGTATTCGGAACGAAGATGCGATCCGTAATACACAGTCTTAATGAAGATGGTATTAAAGCTATTGTAAAGCAACAGTTTGATGTGGCGCAACAGATCATGGCCAAAGGACTAGTTCCTATCGTTGAACCAGAAGTGGATATTCATGCCGAGAACAAGGCAGGTGTCGAGGATCTCTTGGAGAAAGAGATCATGGCTCATATTAATGGCTTGTCCGATGACCAGCTTGTGATTCTCAAACTGACGCTTCCCGAGCAAGATAATCTATATGCAAACCTCATTGCACACAAGAACGTTGTGCGTGTTGTCGCGCTTTCTGGCGGCTATAGTCGCGAAGAAGCAAATGAGCGACTGGCACGAAATAACAACATGACCGCAAGTTTTTCTCGAGCCCTTGCTGAAGGGCTTTCTGCAAGCCAAACAGAAAACGAATTTAACGCAACACTGGAGCAGTCAATTGAGAGTATTTATCAGGCATCAATTACATAATATCGGTGATGGATTTTCAATTGCCCCACCACCGTCCGTTCATCAAATGTGATCCCTAGAAATAATACAGACCGAGGAACAAAGCAACTTCCAGGATTCCAACGAGCATGACAAACCCGTAAAATCGCTTCCAGAGCTTTGGTTCCATCCAATCCCATTTTTTGTACACTCCATAAGTAGCTACACCATCAACAGCAGTAAAGCCAATTATGGCAAGTGCAAGAGGATAGAGGGGTCCTGAAATGCCGAGCCACACCAGCCCTCGTGAGCCGATATGTCCCAAAAGCGCACCAAATCTTTCGATAACAAATGTCCAATTCTGATACCAGAGTAATTTAGCTTCGTTCTTTTCCTTTGAGAACAGCGCTACACCCAAAAGAATAAGGGCTTCAACGACTCCCGCTCCCGCTCCAAAAGCAACCACGTGGAGCAATCCTCCTTCCGAAAGGATGTAGATAAACACAAGTGCAGTCGCACCGAGTTCAGTGAAGGCGGAGAGTAGTCCTTGTAGAAGTGCGTATAGCTTTTTAGAAACATGCTTATATGCTCCAAGTATCCACAGTTCAAGCAAGCCGGAAAAAGCAATTTTTATACCGACAGAAACTGCCCACGTTACTGCGCCAAGCAAGAACCACCATGCAATACTCGTTTCCATGTTTTTAGTATAATGGAAAGCCCGATATGAGTATAGAAACTAAAGACATTTCTTTCGATTCTAACGGCACTACTTTGTGTGGCACACTCACCTATCCTGCACAAGCACAACCGCGCGGTTCGGTGCTACTACTCTCGGGTTCCGGCCCGCAGGACAGAGACGAAACTGTAGCCGACAAAAAATGCTTCGCGGTATTAGCAGGAGGATTGACGAACGCGGGTTATGCGGTTTTCCGTTGGGACGACCGCGGCGTGGGTACGTCTGGGGGTGATTATCTCGTCGCGTCCGCAGATATACTGGAAAGAGATGTGATTGCGGCGATAAAAGCTGTTGAACACGCAATCGACACCACCACACACATACTCGCCGGACACAGCCAAGGTACCCTCATTGCCGCCGGTGTCGCCGCTCGGCACCCGGTGAAAGTAGCGCGGCTTATCCTGCTTGGCGGCATGGGCCTGCCGGGGCGTACGGTACTACTACAACAACATGAGGCCATCTCCCGCGCTGAAAGCTGGCCGGAAGCCGACATCACCGCTACACTCGCACAGAAAGAACGACTCTTTGATGTCCTTGCATCAACCGCTGTCGGGCGCAAGGCCACTGCCTTCACGACTTCGGAGCGACACGATATTATTCCGCGACTCTACACGGCATACCTCGGCGGCATTCCCCTTACAACACTCTCAGCTGACAATCAACAAGCCGTCGAAGACGCTATTGAGGACCTCCTCGAATGGGAGTGGCGGTATCTCCTTGGCACCGACCCCGCAGATGATTTGCAAAAGGTGCAATGCCCCGTACTCGCAATGATCGGAGAAAACGACGCGCAGGTGAATGCGGAAGCTAATCTTGCGGCGGTGCGTCACGCCAGCAAAGCTGGCATGGCAAAGAACGTTAGCGCGGTAGCACTCCCCAACCACAACCACCTCTTCCAAGAAACTGGTGACTCTGGAGCGCTCTCAGACTACTGGCATCTTGGCGAACCATTTTCAGCAACATCCCGCGCGATTATTCTTTCATGGCTTGCTGGGTAACACCCTCCGGCTGTGCAAGTTTCTACAGTATTTGAATCAATATTGCTCCTATTATTATTTGTACATACAAGTCCGAACGTCATTTCGTTAAGAGAATTTAATATTGACAAGCTACATATTGTATGGTAATTTTGTGTAGCTAGTCTCAACACCAACCCAATACGAGGTGAAGATATGATGGGAGCTACGGTAAAAACCGAGACGCTCTCGGTTCCAGGTTTTTTCGAAAGGTTCAGCAGATACGCCGATCTGAAGGAACTGTGCAGGTCCTTGAGAGAAGAGGGCTACACACACTACCTCACCTTAAGGACGCCACGTGTAACTGTTGGCAATGTCGAAGACGAGTATCGAGTGCTGGTGGGTGCAGCTTTCTTCAAAGGCACGCCTCCGGATTTTGATCTCCTGAAGACTGGAGAGTCTGACGACACCTTCCCTATCATTGAGCAACGCAAGTACTACGCGATGATGTCGAGTGTCGGTCGAAGCGGCTTCACAGCCAGACTCAACGCTTCTGAGTTCGCCGAGTGGATAGAGTTCTTCAAGAGCCAAGCCGGATCAATCCGCGAGATCAAGGAGCTCATCTAACCGCCCTTCCTGAAAGACGAAAACCAAACCCTCGTCTCGACGGAGGTGCGGTTTTCTTATATAAAAACCAGAGCCGCTCAGGTTGCTTTCAAACTCTCGCCAATTTGTGGTTCTAAACTCCTCTAGCTATAAGCAAAATCTACCCTTCTCTACTCAAAGATTCGGAAATCGTCCTAGTGAGCAGGCCGGACGTAACATAATCCTTTTTGGGAATCCTTAGCGCATAAGGATGAAATCCAAGATTTTGGTATACTTTCGAGATGAAAACAGTGGCAAGTAGAAAGTATTGGGACAGACATTGGGATGAGATAGAATTTGGAATCGTTCCCCAGCACCATCCTGTCCGTAAGTGGATCGAGGAAATCGTTCCAAATACAACAAGTAATAATTGCCTAGAAATAGGATGTTACCCGGGGAAATTCTTGGCAGTATTTGGAGATATGGGATACAAGCTAAACGGAGTAGATTTTTTCCATGGAACCATTGATATGTCTGTTTGGCTTTCTCAAAGATATAAGGTCGGTGACTTTTATGAATCAGACTTCTTAAAGTTTCATACAACGAAACAATACGATCTGGTTTGCTCTTTCGGTTTTGTTGAGCACTTTAAAAACTGGCCGGAAATTATAAGAAAACATATAGCATTGGTAAAACATGGAGGTCTTGTTGTTATCGAAGTCCCAAATCTTAATTCTCCTTTATATCACTTCTTATACAAATATCTTGAGCCTGAAGTGTTGGACAACCATGTTCTTGAAGCAATGAGCTTGCAGGGCATGTCTGATGTTATCAAGAGAGAAGAATGCGAAATATTGTCAGAACAATACATAGGTAAATTCTATTTTAGGTTCGTGACTAAACATACGAAATCCTCAAAGCTTGTGGCCGGTTTTATTAATTTATTTTCCCCTATACTGAACTTATTGCCAAAATCAATTCATGCAAGATATATAGGGGTTGCTGGAATCAAGCAATAGCCATTTGGCCTACTCCAGACAGAGCGATCAAACTTTTGGTATACTAGTTCTCATATGAAAACATTAAAATACTCCATACAGATCAATAAACCACAAGATCTTGTATTCAATAAGATCATGGATAAATCCGTGTACCCGGATTGGGCCAAGGCTTGGGGAGAAGGCATGACGTACGAAGGTACGTGGAAGATGGGTGAAGCCATTCCCTTTCTTGACGATTTGCGAGGTGGAACCAAGGCGGTCATTGAGGACATGAGGCCTCATGAATATATAAAAATGAAACACGTAGCAATGGTTGACTCACAAAACATTGAGGTCGAAGCAGCCGATGAGAGCATGAAAAAATGGATCGGTTCCCAAGAGAATTATTATTTCAAAGAAGTGAATGAAAACCAGACAACCTTCGAGGTGGAAATGGTTGTCGATGAATCATTCCAACAGATGTTCGATGAGACTTGGCCTAAAGCCCTTCAGTATTTCAAAGAAGTTTCCGAGAAGTAGTTTAAATCTGGATACTTGCTTGTAATTGAAGACGGCTTGAATTAAACAAAAACTTCAGTATTCTCTGAAGTTTTTGTTGTGTTACATTCTTATAGTTATTCGATGATTGACTTTATCCTACAGTACGAAAAACGTAAGATACGCGATATAGATCGCAAGAAGCGCATAGATCAGAGACCAACCCGTCGTTAACGGCAAATACCGTTTTATGAAAGCGTTTTGCTCAATCGTAGTGTCTCCGATCTTCGTAAAGCCAATAACCAACGCAATGATGCTGTCGATCAAAATAAGAATGCTAATTACTTCGTATATCATACGTTCATTCTACTACATCTTTTACTCTGCTATCAATGCCCACAGACCACTCCCACCAAGAGAGTGGCTGAACGCGCAAAACCCCGGCAAGAAACTGGAGTCTTTTTGCTACATTTCGTGTATTTCGTACAAGCTGACAGTGCTTCCGTCATCGTCTGCAAAAGACGGGTGGTTTTCTAGCACCTTCTTTGCCTCTTCCAAACCCTCAGCTTGAATAATGCCATATCCGGTAACGTCATCGCTTTCCTCTCGTGACCCTTCAGGAGAAACAATGTGTTGTGCTCCGACAGGGTTACCGAAGTCAACAACCGCACCCTCGTTATCTTCTTTCCATTTCATCCAAACTTCCATAGCCTTCTTCACATCTTCTTCACTCATTGAAGACCATTTTTCACTGACTTCTCTCGGGGAATGATAGATAAGCAAAAACTTTTTCATATATTGTACATTTTACTTAGTTATAATTAGCTGAAGTATACAAAATAAGTTCCGGCCTCGTCTATAGCGTGGATTAAAAACCCACTATTTTTAGTTCGAAACAGTCACTTGAGAGAAATCTTGCAAAGGCAGTGTGTTTGCTATAGATTTAGATTTAGTGTGGACGGAATAGGGAGAACTTCATGATCCGGTTGAACATTTATGTACTGATGGCATTTCTTGCCGGATGCGCATCCATGAGTCTTGAAGAGAGGGTCGAGGCTGTATGTGCAAATACGGACGCAACGATCGTAGAGGCTACTGCAAAGGCAAAGGCCGAAGGACGTCAACTATCTGACAAAGAATGGGAGAAGCTCAACAGGCCTTGCAAAAATGTCCTCGCTCGCGAGAAAAGATGGCAACAACGTCGAGCCTGGGGGGCGTATCGTTGCCCTAACGGAACAATAAAGGTGCCTGTGCGAAGCGGAATCGGCTTCCAGACAGGCATCACTTGCGTAGACAAGAGACGATTTTGAAGACAGATATTAAGTTAGTGATGAAGCTGTCTTTCAAAACAAAGTCGCCCGAGAGGGCGGCTTGTCTTGTATGTGATATTTGGGTTTAGACATCATTCAGCCTGAGCGAGCAAGGATGAAAAGCATTAGAACTTTTTGGTATTAGATTCGTTACAATGATTATATGAAGAAAGAATATATTTTCATTGCCTTCGTAGTAGCGCTGATACTAGCAATACCCCTTATAGCAATGCAATTTACCGACCAAGTTGTGTGGAAATTAAATGATTTCATTGTTGCAAGCATCCTTTTACTCAGTACCGGTGTGGGCTTTCAATATCTGATGGCAAGCGGGTGGAGTAAAAGGGTCAAGAAAATTATAGGAGCTGTCATCGTCATCCTCTTTGTCCTTGTTTGGATAGAGCTTGCGGTCGGCGTCTTTGGGACTCCGTGGGCAGGCTCTTGATCAAAGGAAAGGCGCTCTCAACACTTCATGTAAGAGGTCTGATTTATTGAATCTCGCCCGAAAATGGCTCAATTTCCTTGGTGATCAGACCATCGTCCATCCACAACACCCGATTACAATACTTGGTATAGTCGTGTTCATGGGTCACCATAACGATGGTCTGCCCCTCTTCGTGAAGCTGTTGCAGTGCTTCTATGACATCTTTTGATGACGCGTTATCAAGATTCGCCGTCGGTTCATCTGCAAAAAGAATTTCCGGATTCTTTGCAACCGCACGTGCGATTGATACGCGCTGTTGTTGCCCGCCAGAGAGTTTGCTTGGAACACTATTCCATTTTTCAGGAAGCCCCAGCTTGTCCAGGGTCTCACATACTGCCTTTTGAATACGATTCTCGTCCCACCCAAGCATCATAAGTGGAAGTGCAACATTTTCGTATGCAGTAAGTTCAGGAACCAATGCGTAATCCTGGAAAATATACCCGAGGTGTTCCAGTCGAAAACGGGTCCGCTCGACATGATTGAGTCCTGCCGTCGCCTTTCCAAACAACTCGACCGTTCCGTCCGTTGGTCGGTCTAGAAGACTTAACTGATACATGAGCGTTGACTTACCTGCTCCGCTCTTTCCCATAAGCCCCACAAACTCTCCCTGCTCGATCTTAAGATCAATACCTTTAAGAACGGTGACGTGCAACTCGCCTGTTCCAAAACTTCGTACGATATTTTTTGCTTCTATTGCAAGTGACATATTAATTTCTTCCTAAAATTGAATCGAGTGTATTCTTACGGACAATAAGCCATGATGGAATGAATCCGGCTATTGCGGTTACTACCACCAAAATGACCCAACGAGTAAAGGTGCCAAGTGCGGTCACCGCCAAGATACCATCACTAAACGGAAAGTCGATAGGATTTTCGTTGAAATATGGAACAAGCACCCAAAACACTACCGCGTAACCAATCGCACCACCGACAACGGCATAAAAGAGTGACTGCATGATGTAAGCGCGTTCGATCGCACCACCCCTAATGCCAATACCTTTTAAAATACCGATCTGTTTACGTCTTGTGAGCGCATTAATGTAGATCACCACAAAGATGGTGATCGCGGAGACCACAACCGCTATTGCCCCGGTGATATTTCCAAGAAGACCGAATGTGAGGATAAGGTCGTTTAAGACATTCGGAATCGCTTCGGCCGCAGTCTGTATCTTTGCATGCTCGTCGAAACCATACCCACGAAGTTCATTTGCATACTCATCATCAGTGATCCCCGGATTAAGCACAACCGCAATCTCAGATGCGCGATCGAGTTGGGGTGTGACCAGATTGTCCCAGTCTTCTTTTGTAATAAATGCTCGAAGTGCTATCTGATCAACCTTGCTATCAATGATCCCTTTTACGATAAATTCACGCGTTCTTCCGGTTCGATCAACGCCGCCTGCAACTCCACCAAATGAACCGGCCGATTCCATAAATGAGATCGGGGTGTCACTACCGGTATATGTGATCTTGATACGTGTTCCCGCCTCGACATTTCGAAGCGGATCAAAGAGATCACTGAATTGTGAATACTTCTCGACGTTCAAGGAGCCGATCATAATATACCCGCTCTCGTCCGGATCAAGATACTCGCCTTCGACAAGTGAGTCTGAAAGAGCAATTGCTTGATCTTCTGCAATCGGGTCGATGCCGGTAAGGCTCAGGCTCAGGCTATTTTCCGGTTCGTTGAAATCCGTTCGTGTCTGATAGTTTGCCTCTGCAACTGCCTGCCTGATGTAGCGCGGACTATAGACCGCAACCGAAGGAGAGCTCGCAAGCGTCTGAATTATTTCATTCGTATTATCAATGCCTTGTGAGCCAAACTCTTCGGAAATAATGACGTTTCCGGTGTAGAGTTCCTTGTTTGCTTCAAGACTCCCCTGCAATAAACCAATCAAAATACCCGTCACTACAACGAGATTCAAAAAGGTAAGCACCATGATCAGGATGATCAAAAGATTCATCCAGATACTCGAACGCTGTACCTGCCGCAATGCAAGTGTCCATGCCACACGCCACATTGCTCCACGTTTTGCTTTCATGTTATTCACTTTCCGGGCGAACAATGATATCGCCTTCCTCAAGCCCGCTTATGATCTCAATGAAATTATTCGTGCCGCGAAGGCCGATTTCAACACGACGTTCTTCCTGTGCATCTTCGCTAGTTTGTAGCGTGACAACTTGCTCATTGCCTCTCTTGGTGATATATGAAAACGGAATTGCAAGAACATCGTTTTGTACCCGCGCAACAATTTCTGCACGAGCATTCATACCAACCCGCATTCGAGAATCCGGATTTTTTACTTCAATATGTGTTTCATACACCGGCACTCCGTCAAGCTCCGTCTCGATGAGTTCAATGACAGTCACTTCCCCATCCCACGCGACATCATTTCCAAAAACATCAAGTGTGAGACGTGCGGTATTGCCAATGGTTATTTTGGAAATATCGATCTCGGATACACTCATGACAAGTTCATATGCACCATCGCTGATAAGCGTGATGCCTGACTGCCCGCTTGTAACACTCTCACCAACTTCATAGTCAACACGTGCAATCGTGCCTGTAAACGGCGCTGTGATGACCCCGTCGCCAAGCTGGGCATTGGTGCGAGCAAGGTTTGCTTCAGCCTGAAGTAAATCGCTTTTTGCTTGCGCAAGGCTGGCACGAGCCTCTTCTACTGCGGCCTCCGCTTGCTTTTCCTCTGCCGTGGTAAGACCTACACTGTCAGATTGTTCTTCTGCCTGTAATTTTTCAAGCTCATTTTCGGCATTGGTAATTGCAGTCGTCGCCGCAGATTGCGCGCTTGTGTATGCGTTCAACTTTGTTTGATACGTAGCGCTTCTATTGTTTGGAATCGGCACAATCCATGTTGAATTCAAATAATTCAATCCCTCGCCTGTACTTGGAAATGTCACGAAAAGACCCTTTGTCCCAAGTGCTTGCGGAATATCAAAACCGACAAAATTGACCTCTCCCGACTCAATGCCCGAGTAGTTGATGGCATATCCGACACTTGATTGGCTTGACTGTTTGATCCGAAGATTATATGCACCCTGCTCGCTTCCCGAGTAACTTCCGGTAAGTGTAAATGTCGGAAGTGTTGATGTGATCACATCGGGATACACCTGAAGATCATTATTCAAAAGTGCGGCGCGGGCGTTGCCGACCAACACTTCTTGCTCCGCTTTTGTGTTTTCAAGTTTTTCGATGGCTGATTCCAGGGTTGTGCTGTCTCCCCTGTTCTGGGCTTGTACAAGCGCAAGATTTGCTTCTGCTTTTTTGACACCTGCCTCTGCAGCACTGATCTTTGCTTCTGCCGATTGTACATTGCCCCGTGCCTGAAGAAGGTCGGCACGCAACACATCAAGATCAAGTGACGCAAGAACTCTTCCCACTTCCACAACTTCTCCTTGCGTTGCAGAGACATTTTCGACTTTTCCGGAAATACCAAATGAAAGATCAACATTACTTATTGCGTCCACCGTTCCCGATAAAAGGACAGATTCTTTTACATCTTGGCGAACAACTACGTACGTTTCGCGATCGCGCTCTTCTTTGGACCCCACGATCGTGACACCAA
>JANQMM010000007.1 GCA_028280145.1 Minisyncoccota bacterium
TTTTGCGGCATCAAGATTGTAATAATCGTCCCCAAGCGTACTCATGCGTACCAATCCCTCCGCTTTGCTTTTTACTTCCTCCACATACACTCCCCATCCGGTGACTCCGGTCACAACGCCATTGAACTTCTGTCCTACCTTATCAAGCATATACTCGACTTGTTTGTACTTGATCGAATCTCGTTCGGCGCGGATTGCCTCTACTTCACGCTCTGAGCTTTTGATTGCCAAATAGTTGTACTCGGCGATCTCTTTGTCAGAGACCTTTGTGCCGTTTAGGTGATTTTTCATGATGCGATGTACCATCATGTCGGGATATCGCCGGATCGGAGAAGTGAAGTGTGTATAGTATTTAAACGCCAGACCAAAATGACCGATGTTCTTTGTTGAGTAAACAGCTTTTGCCATGGATCGGATAGTGGCCACCTTGATAAGATTTTCTTCCGGTTTTCCTTTGATCGCATCAAATAGCTTATTGATGTCGCGTGCTTTTACTTTACCGTTGTTTGTTTCAAAATCGTAACCGATCGCTCGTATGAAAATACCCAACTCCTCAATCTTATCCGGATCAGGCGCATCGTGAATACGATATATGAACACATTATCCTTACCACTTGTTTTCTTTGAATGCGCGTACATATACGTGGCTACTTCTTGATTGGCAAGTAGCATGAAATCCTCAATCATTTTGTTGGTGTCTTGGCGTTTCTTTTTGTATACGTCGATCGGCTTTCCCGCTTTGTTCAGCTTGAATTGGACTTCATCCTGCTCAAAAGATACCGCTCCCGCCTTATCGCGTTTTGCACGCAATTGCTTGGCGAATTGATTGAGCGTAAAGAGTTCATGAAAGAGTAGTCCTTCTCCACGATCCAATATGTCCTGTGCTTCTTCATATGTGAAACGCTTATTGGAGTGGATGATAGTCTCTCCAAACCAACGATCTTTTACTTCTGCATTTTTGTCGAGAACAAATATTGCCGAGAACGTGCGCCGGTCTTCGTTCGGGACAAGAGAGCAAACATCATTTGAAAGGATCTCCGGTAACATCGGAATAGTCCTGTCGACAAGATAAATTGATGTTGCCCGGTGGCGTGCCTCTTCCTCAATGTGACTACCAGGTCGCACGTAGTGGGTGACATCTGCAATATGTACACCAACTTCGATATCGCCGTTTTCTAAGAATTGTATGGAAAGTGCATCATCAAAATCCTTTGCGTCAAATGGGTCGATTGTAAACGTGGTTATGCCGCGCATGTCACGACGTGAAGCATCTTCTTGCGTGATCTCTTTTTGTGCGGCGATCTGCTCCGCTTCCTCTTCAATGCGGCGGGCGAATGTCATATCAAAGCCGTGTTCAAACACAATTGATTGCATCTCAACTTCATGTTCACCTGCGGTCCCCAATACTTCCAGTACCTTTCCGACAGGGTTTTTCCGCGGGTTTGTCCAGTTTTCTATTTCGACAAAAAGTTTCGTGCCGGGCTCTAAAGTAGAGACCTGGTTCGCACGAAGTGTGATGTCAACATGAATTCTTCCGTCATCCGGTCGGAGGAAGTGTCCCCCGTGTTCTTCCTCCAGCGTGCCCACAAAATGTGTTTTGTTTCTTTTTAGGACGCTTTGCACGCTTCCTTGCATGCGTTCGCCGGATTTCCCGAGTAGTTCAACACGAACAGTATCGCCGTTTAGGGCGGTTCCAAGCTCATGCGATTCTATCTCAATATCTTCCGGAAACCGTTCATCATGCAAAAAACCTTTCCCTCTGCGGTTAATAAAAATAATGCCTTCGGCGTAGGCGTGCTCTGTTTTGTGTTTATTCGATTTTTTTCCAGCCATATCCTTGGTGTAGGTGAATTACTATAATGCCAAATTCGTATAAATCAGTATGTATACATAGTATGATATCAAGGCGCAAGTTAACACCCCTTCATTACCGAAATGTGACCTCGACAAAGATTGACAGGTAAATAAAAGAATGTATAGTTGTATACCAGTACATAACACACACGAGGTAGATAAGAATGGGAATGGCACTTAGGGTTAGCGACACTGTCTCAAGCGCACCGGTAGTTGGTATCGATGCATTCATCGTTTTGGT
>JANQMM010000023.1 GCA_028280145.1 Minisyncoccota bacterium
CCAACCCCGACACCGCCACCGGCAGACTCCTACATACTCACATATACCGATAACGCAGACGGCAGTACACAAACAATATCAGTTGACACTCGAAACGAATGTTGGTCACTGGCAACTAATTTAGGAGCCCATGATCTGTATAGATTTGGAAGTGCCTGTGAATACTCTGCGTCCACAGCAGAGTGGAGTTTCAATTTGGTGCACGTTGTGACAGGAGAGCGATATACGCCATATACTTATCCTTCATACAGTAGCTGTAACTCTGTGTATAACAATGTGAGAAATCAGCCACGCTACACTGATTTTCTCTGCCTTGACAACTAAACCATATGTCATTACTTGCTCAAATAGATAACTTAAGTGAAAGCGATAAATCGCGTGCTGTTCGACAACTTATCACTGAGAGCACGCCGGATTTCGATTTCTTTTTGCTTGTGGTGCTTTCGGTGCTTATGGCAACTTTTGGTTTGCTCGTCGACAGCCCCTCGATCGTGATCGGAAGTATGCTTATTGCGCCAATTCTCTCACCGATCTTGAGCATTTCACTCGGGTTGGTCATGTCCGACGGAAAATTGCTACGTCGTTCTGTCTATACGGTAACCAAAGCTTCACTTATCGGCATTGCCTCGGCAGTACTTGCAACACTTGTATTCAAAAGTGTGGTGGGGGACGGCTTGACCTCTGAGATCATTTCGCGCACTGATCCCTCACTCATTTATTTTTTTGTTGCTGTTGTTGCCGGATTTGCTGTTTCATACACATTAGCAAAACCCGACCTAAGCGAAACACTTCCGGGTATTGCGGTAGCGGTTGCTCTTATCCCACCACTTTCAGTTATTGGTATCGGTATTGCCAAGCTCGACGGAGATGTTATTAGCGGGTCACTTATCCTGTATCTCATGAATATCATCGGTATAGTGTTTGCAAGCTTGGTAAGTTTTGCTCTCATGAACCTTTATGGAAAACGGAGAATTGCTGATGCGACGATAAAAAAGGAAGAGCAACGTCTAAAGCAGGAAGAAAAACTTGCAGAAGCATTTAAAGAAAAGACCCAAGAAACAAATAATAAACAATAAAAAACGCCGAGGAGAGCCCTCGGCGTTTTCGTCGCAGTAAAACGCGACTAATCAATTGCACAGCATCGTAATCACTCGTCGGTGGGGAAGTACATCCGACCATTGCCGTGTGTGGCATGATAGAAGCTTCCCGGACTTACTCTCTCAAGGGTGGTGCCCTTGTTGATGGTGTACGAATTAGCCGTGCTCGCGTAGCTTCTTGCAATCGCTGTGAGATAGTCTATCTCTGCCGGTTCGAGATTCCGATCCTGCAGGATTGCGACCATCGCTCCATTGTAGTTCTTCTGACTTGTTGCAAACGGTGTCGGCGTTTCACCATAGACGTTCCGAAACGCCTCCATGTCTACCTCGGTGATTGAGGAGTTCGAAACGATCGTGCCGATTACGGCGTTTACCGAAGTGTCAGTCAGACAGCGGAATGGTGAAAAGCTGGGAAGCATTCCGGCCCAATACGCAGAGAGTTCTGACAGGCGTTCGGCTGCACGAGGATCAGATTGAGAAGCCAGAGTTGACGTGCCGTCTCCATTGTCGACGAGGTCGTAACTGGCAAACAAGCCCTTGAAGTTGCAGAATCCCACATGCCCTGTGCCTTCGGCGCCTACATTCAACGGCAGTGATGGATTGGTGAATTTGAAAAAGAGGAAGTGCCAAAATTCATGCATGGCTGCCCCGAAATCAAATCGATTATCCATCCACGCGATCGTCTTGAGGTTACCCGCGCTTCCGTACAGTCCCGGATCAAATGACTCGGGATGGAACGGTACATCGGCGTATGACCAGCCGAAATTGACGAAGAAAACGCCGTCCCAGCGATCGTCGGGATATACGCTGTAAAGGAGCCGGGATATCCTGTCGACATCTTCGAACGATCCGTCGAAGTCGTCTGCGCGAACGCCGATTATACCGTTCTCGGTATTTACGATGTTCGGAGAAGACGTGGCTCGTACTCCTACCGCGGCTTCAACCGATCTACTTACTACACCGATTCGGCTTTCAGGGCGCCCTCCCTCTGGAAACATCTGGCTTCCATCCTCGGCAAAGAATTTAGCTCTCAGGAAGAAATGATCCGTCGAGCCGTCTCGCAAAGCCGGGGCTGTCGCTTCAGGGAAGTTCAACTGTATCCTGGCTTCCCAATTACCATCTCCATCCGGATCTTCGAACGGAACACGTATGTTGTCCGTGCTTCCGACAAAGATGTTGCGGTTGTACTCGGCATAAGCCGTGCACTTATCGCAGAGGGTCATTTCCATTGACCAAACGACGGTTTTTGTTTGAAGCTCGTCCGGATAGACCGCGATCGTAGAAAGACGGTTTCTGCCCACTAGATTTTCCACCGCAGCGGCGTTTTGCACCTGCACGGTGACCGAATCCTCGGCGGTGTTGCCGGCGGCGTCGGTTATGCGAGCGATGACGGTGTAGGAACCATCGGTGACGCTCGTCGTATCCCAGTCGCATGAAAGCGTCTGCGGGCCAAGCGTGCAGAGTACGGTGTCGTCACTCAGGACGAGTTCACCCTGAACGATATCCGTTGCAGATACCGCAAGCGTCTCGACTCCGGAAAGCGATACACTTCCGTCATGGGAAGTGATGTCAACCACCGGCACAATGAAGTCGATGATGACACTCACCTTGGTACTCGTGGTCTTATCGGTGTTGTCGGTAGCCGTGGCTACGATGTCGACCGGACCATCTTCCGGAAAGTACTCGCCTGGTTCGATCATTCCTTCGAACGGGTCAGACGTGTCGGTTGCGAAGGTCGTGTTGAACCGTTCTTCGATGAGTTCAACCCTTGCGACACTACCGTCGTCTGACGCAGTGATCTCGACCTTGAACGGTCCGGAAATCACCTGCCCTTGGGTAAGGTTTGAAATGCCTACCGTCGGACTTTCGTTTGTCGGCGGCGGCGGTGATTTCGGCGGCGGGGTATTGTCGTCACCTCCTCCGCCTCCACCACATGCATTCGTCAGCAAAACTGCCAACAGAACAAGGACATTCCTAAAAAGTCCCTGTCGAGCAATGGGCAAGATTTTCATCTCGCACCTCCTTGGGATTGTGTTGAGTGGATTGCATCCCGCACACACCAAAGAGGTGTGATTAGTCTGCTATGCAATATGTTGTTATTACAGAACAAAGGTCACGCGGACCCCTTTTCCTACCCTAAATAGTACATTTTTTGCAAAAAAAGGCAATAGATTGTGGAAAAAGTCAAAAAAGTGCTATTTTAAGCCTTTAAATAAGCCAAATAACCTTTTGTCTTCAAAGAAAATCCTTGCTTCTACTCAAATCTTACGATATATCGTAAGAGCAAGACTAAACACACAAAAACAAGCGGCATACCAGTTTGGTACGAACAACACATTCTTACGATATATCGTAAGGTTTTAAAGTTCCTCAACAAATTGTCTGAAAGATTTTGTTTTTCCAGTGAACATCAATCGCACCAAAGACCGTATGAGTTCTTCTCTTTGACCCTCGTTGGTTTGTTTCCACAGCCACTCAGCGGTTGATTTGTACTTTCCACGCAAAAAACGTACTCGATAACGTTCTGCTGTTGAAGGACTTATGCCAAGAATCTTTGCAATCCTATATAACGATATTCCTTTCTTCAGCAAAAGAACTATCGCTAAATGTTTGGCGAGCATTATTTTTTCAGTTTGTGTAAGTAGTTCGCTGAATATACGGATACGCAACTTTTCATTTGGGCATTTGATGATTGATGATATCTGTCGCTCCAATGCCAGCAACGCCTTTTCATCGATTTTTCTTTTAGATACATGTGGCATGTTGGTATCTTACGATATATCGTAAGAAATAGGTATCGACAAAGTCGTTGTATTGTCTTCTTTTGTTGAAGAAATATCAAAAAAGGTTCTGGCTTTTGTTTCTGAACCTTACGATATATCGTAAGGAGTGAATCCTACATTCTTCTCGTTTGTGGCGAGTATACTGATGGGTATGGATGATAGAATAATCGGCCACATTGATATGGATGCTTTTTTCGCCGCAGTTGAAGAGCGCGACAAGCCATGGCTTAAGGGGTTGCCGGTTGTTATCGGCGCTGACCCTAAGGGTGGTGTGGGGCGCGGGGTGGTTGCAACGGCGAATTATGCAGCCCGCAAGTACGGCATCCACTCGGCACTTCCGATTCAAAAAGCCTGGAGCTACTCTGAATCTGCACGCAAACGCGGTGAAAGAGGTGTCGTTTTTATAACGTCTCGAGGAAGACGTTATGCAGAAATTTCAAAAGAGGTGTTTGATATTGTTTCGTCATATGTCGATACCATGCAGATAACGAGCATTGACGAGGCGTACTTTGATATTACGAATACCGGCTCGTATGAAGAAGCAAAGCGCGTAGCAAGGCAGATAAAGAAAGAAATAACACAAAAAACAAAACTAACCGGTTCAATTGGCATTGGTCCGAATAAAATGATCGCAAAGATCGCTTCGGATCTTCAAAAACCGGACGGACTTACGATCATTTCTGCAGATGAAACGTATGATCTTCTCGCACGACTTCCTCTGCGCACAATACCGGGCATTGGTCCAAAAGTGGAAGAGAAGTTTAAGCGTTTGGGAATAGCAACTGTCGAAGGGGCGCGGATCTTTTCCTGGCAAGAGATGCAGGATATGTTCGGCTCGCACGGCTTCAGCTTGTACCAGAAGCTACGCGGGTCGGGAAGCGTGACACTTCGCGAACCCCAAGTACGTAAATCGATAGGAAAACATAAAACATTCCCTGAAGATACGATTGATCTCGATCTCATTCATGCTGTTATTGAAGAGATGGGCAAGAAAATCTTGGCTTCACTTCACAAAAAACGATTTACCGGTTTTCGAACTATTGTGCTTACGGTGCGTTTTGGTGATTTTGAGACCAAAAGCCGCTCTCTTACTTCATCTGAGCCGGTTCACTCTCTTTCCATTTTGCAGGCTCGTGCACTCAAGCTCCTTCTGCCTTTCTTTGAAGCGACCGAAAACCCGAAGCAGAAGAAGATCCGTATGGTCGGATTGCGACTAGAGAAACTCCAATAGCGTATTTGACCTTATTTTAAGCGCTTTCACCCTATTTACACTACTCTTTTGTAAGCATATAATGTGACGTAAGGCCCGGAAGGGCAACTCTGTGGGGAACGCATTTATAGAAATAAGAGGAAACAATGGCCAAAGACAACAAGAAGAGGGATGCAGAGAAAGGGAAGAAGCAAGAGAAAAAGAAAGAAGACGTTATCTTGATGGGAGCTCCCAGAAATGAAGTGAAGAGCTTGCCAAAGGAGGCAGACGTCAAAAAGCGCATTGAACAAAAAAATACTGCAAAGAGAGGGAAGCAGAAAGACGAAAGTGAGAAAGCCGGAGTCAAGATTGAGTTTGATGACACGGTGGCACATACTACTGCCAAAAAGGAAGAACTCCCTAAAATTGAGTCAAAAACAGAAACGGTAAATGCGAAGGAGCACGTTGGCCTCGGAAAGATCTTTCTTGCTTTGATCGGTCTTTTTGTTGCGTATCTTATTGTTGGTCAGATATTTAACTTCTTTGGTCCGACCTCGATCTCTCTTATCTCTCTTTGGCCGCTACTCCTTATTCTTATCGGATTTTCTCTCTTTAAGGTAAAAAAGAAAAGCTATACGCATGTTCTCGGATATCTTCTTGTGTTGGTCGTATTCTTTGCATCAGTGATCCTCGTGTTCAAGGGCGGGGATATTGTAACGATTCAGGTGACTGATGAAGTGGTGACTGAAGAGCGTGGCGTCGATCCTTTCACTGAGATTGTGTTTGATGGGCGGGGCACACTTTCTCTTACTCAAGGTGATCGAGAAGCAGTTATCATCACTGCAGATGATGCTGTTGTTGAAGAGATGGTGTTAGAGCAGGACGG
>JANQMM010000025.1 GCA_028280145.1 Minisyncoccota bacterium
GGCAAGTACTGATGCCACGGTGTGGGTGGAAGTGCCGGAACTCTCGGCAGGCGGAACCACGACATTGTATATGTATTATGACAATAGTAGTGCCCTTGATGGAGGTGTCGGGACAACCACATTTGCACTCTTTGATGATTTTGAATTAACCGCTATCGGTGATTATTCCGGAGATACGAGCCTCTTTGAGATTGACGCTTCATTTAACTATCAAGGGTCAAATGGTCTTGGTGCGTCAGCAGGAAATGAAACAAATCAGACAACAGACGGGGTATACAAAACCGGTTCAACAGCAGGTCAGGGAACGACTTTCCGCTATTTCCAATACATTGATCTGACAAGTGGTGGCGATGATGAGCCGTGTACACTTTTTGCGGTTCAGTCGCCGGGAAGCAGTAACAACAATTATGCGGTCTGTCTTGATCCATTTGATACCGATCAAATAGTAATTGCCGAAAACGTATCGTCAAATGACGGTAGTGGCACGACCCTTGCAACTGAGAATGTCACCTTTACTATCGGGTGGTATGAAGTAGAGATCGATTGGCTTACTGACAATACAATCAATGTTACGGTGTACGACGACGGTATATTCTTTGCTTCCACAACAGCGACTGATTCGACGCATACAAGCGCGGGAGGTTTTGGCTTCTCATTCTGGGCTCAAAACGGCGGATGGGATCTCTTTACTGCACGCACATATATCAGCAGTGATCCATACTATACATTTGGTATTGAACAGGGACGCGGTGGTGCAACCTGGAAAGCTGCTGAAGACACAGTACTTACGAACCAGGAAATCAACCAGTCACTGCGGGCTCGATTTACTGTTTACAATACAGGGGCAAATCTCATAGATCAGAATTTCAGGCTTGAGAGCGCACCGAAGGGAGGCTACGCTAGTTGTGAAGCGGTGCCAAGTGTAAGCTATAGCACTGTTCCCGACGAGACCGGTGGGTGTGGAGTAGCAGCTGCATGTATGGCAACGTCCTCACAATTCACCAACCTTGCTTCAACCACTAATCTTCTAAGCCAGCCAGCCGGCTCGATCTTCACGCAGGGTCAAATAGTTGAAGACCCATCAAATCAAACGGGAGATATAGACATTCCAACAAACCATATTACAGAGGTTGAATACGCCTTCAGACTTACCAGCAACGCCTCTGATAATGCGTATTGTTTCCGTCTTAGCAATGCCGGGACTCCTCTTGATAACTATGCAAATGTCGCAGAAGTACAAGCACGATTCGATCCGATACTTACAAACTTCACACTAAACGGCGCGCAAGACATTGTGCTTACGCCGGGTTCAACTACGACCGTTTATGCAACCGGTACGGTGATCGACTTCAACGGCTTTAGTGACATTGATTATGCAACAACGACCATATATAGAAGTGGTGTCGGGGTAGGTTGTAGCCCGGATGAGAACAATTGTTATGAAGTAGCAAGCACGTCATGTTCATTCTCTAGCTGTTCCGGCAACAGTTGCGAACTGCAATGTGCGGCTGATATGCAATTCTTTGCTGATCCGACTGATGCGGGCACGTATGTGGCCGAAGACTGGCTTGCAGAAATGTCAGTATTTGATGCTGCAGGAGCCGAGGACACAGTATTTACGCTCGGTGTTGATGTACTCACTCTTCGTGCACTTACCGCAAGTAGCACCATTCCATACGGGTCACTTGCAGTGGATGATGATACTGGAAGTTATAATGCGACGACAACAGTAACAAATGATGGAAACGATAACATTGACGTCTCTCTTTCCGGAACGAATCTCACCTTCGGGGCAAGTAGTATTGGAGTCAGCAACCAATTGTATGCAACAAGCACATTCACCTACAGCGCATGCGGTGTCTGCAACAGCCTTTCATCAACACCGACACAACTTGAAGTTGACCTCATTAAACCGACGTCATCAACAACACCGATCAGAGACGAAGTGTATTGGGGACTATATGTTCCACCTGGCGTGGCAGCTGCAACACATGAGGGAACAAATACGTTTACCGCGGTGGGAGACTAGGCCGAAAGATCATACGACACATGAATTAAGAACGAATTATAAAATATCAGGGTAAAGTATACTGAATATACATCACATACTCCACAGTAGGGGAACCGGTTGTATGCAAAAGTGGTATCATAAAAGTACAGACATGACATTCCGCAAGAAACAAAATAACAGTTTTGTTCTCCTTTTTGGTGTATGTATTGGTATTTTTGCGACCATAAGTCTGCCGAATGTGTGGGCACAATTTCCTGATATGATCGCGCCGGAGATCATTGATGTTGAGATCGTCGATATACAGGAAACCGAAGTTACTATCATGTGGACCACCGATGAGCCGGCCGACTCTCTCATTAACTATGGCCTCCATGATGATTACGGGATTGTTCGCGACCCGCTTCCTGATCGGACAGAACATGAGATCGTACTTGACAGGCTTGATCCGTCAACAACCTATCATTTTCGGGTTGTTTCTATTGATGATGCCGGAAACCAGGCGATCTCGGGGGATTTTAGATTTACCACCCCCGGCATTGAAGTTGAGAATATTGAACAGGTGCCGACTGTTGAGGAGCGTGCCATAGTCGAGCAAGTTGTCGAAAATTTGCAACAACTGGAAACAACTGAAGCCGTAGAAGTCATTCAGGAACAACTGGAGATCAAGGTTGAAGGTGTGACAGAAGATCTTACCATTGTTGGTCCACCGGAGGTGCAGGTGTTTACAACGCGCGCAATTGTCACCTGGGTAACCGATCGCGAGTCTGATTCGAGCGTTTCGTTTGTTGATTCGGCAAATTACGATCCGCTCTCGGCAAATCCGTATCGATTCACACAATCAAGCGATGACGAATTGGTTACAGAGCATCGCGTGGAGATCATTGGCCTTGAGCCGTTCACAGATTACCATTTTCAGGTTGAGTCTACTGATAGTCTCGGCATCAGTGGGCGAAGCGGTGATTTTACCTTTAAGACAAAGGCGGTGCTTCCGGAGATTCTCAATCTTCGTACTTTGAAAGTGGAAGAGACGTCTGCAACACTGGCCTGGAATACGACTGTTCCGGCATCGACTGTTATTGAATACGAAGACCTGGATACGGGGGAGAAACGCTCTGTGGGAGACCCGTCTCTCGTCTCGGATCACCAACTTCGTATTTCTGATTTGACCCTGGGCACCCAGTATCGTGCAGTTGTTATCGCAGAAAACTCGGGAGGTGACCGTGTGCGGAGTGACCCGATCACGTTTGTGACAGTACGAGATAGAGAGCCGCCGATCATTTCGAATGTAACAAATGAATCAACACTATTTCCTGGTGATGAAGCAAGAATACAAACGATCGTTGCGTGGGATACTGATGAGCCGGCCGTGTGTATATTTAACTATCGGGAGGGAATTGCGCCGGGCGTTGATACCAATGTTATCGAGCCTGAGGACGAAAACCCTCTCGAGCGACATGTGCAGGTGATCGTCGAATTCAATCCGTCCACAGTGTACAAGTTTTGGGTCACTTGCGTTGATCCGTCGGGGAACGAGGCACGCACAGAAGATTTTGTGCTCTTTACGCCAACAAAGGAGAAAAGCATTATCGACATCATTATTGAGAACTTTGAAGCGAGTTTCGGGTGGGTGAAGAACATCGGCCTCTAGTCAAAAACATAACAGGGAACAATGGCAAGACCATACATTTTAGCAAGAGACTTAGAAATAACGTATAACGCTGGCAAGTCCAACGAGTTTAAAGCTCTTACTGGTGCGAACACCGACATCTACAAAGGAGAGTACATTATTCTCTTTGGTCCTTCCGGGTCCGGTAAGTCGACATTGATGTATGCGGTTATGGGGTCACTACCGCCAAGCGGTGGTTCACTTCTCATCGGGGGCGATGACATTTACGCATACGAAACTGAAAGGCGAACGTACTATCAAAGGAATGTGATGGGCATTATTTATCAGCAATTTAACCTCATCCCATCACTTATTGTGCGTGACAATGTCGCACTTCCACAGATATTTGCAGGTATCGACAAAAAAACCCGCGACAGAAGAGCGCAGGCAATTTTGGATCGATTTGGTGTAGGTATGGTCGCAGATAAAATCCCGGCCATGCTCTCTGGTGGCCAACAACAACGTGTATCCGTGTCTCGTTCGATGGTGAATGATCCGGAAATATTGCTTGCCGATGAGCCGACCGGAAACCTCGACTCCATCTCAACAGAACAAGTGATGAACAAAATTCGTGAGATTAATCACGAAGGCAAAACGATCATGATGGTCTCCCACAACGCGGCCCACCTCCCTGAAGCTCACAGAGTGTTCTATATTCGCGACGGGAAAATTGTTCGTATGGTGGTAAATCCGCAACGAAAACAAATCAAGAAAGTCGAAGAAGGTGAGACACTGGTAACAGAGCTTGAACAGTTAGCGCGCCTCTATCCGTATGATTCGCTTGAAATGTTGCGTGTTCGCAGTATTCGCAATTACATCACACAAGACTTTAATTTTGATCAGCTTGAGCGGCTAAGTGCATTTATCGAGCGTCTCGTGCTCGGCAAGATGAGTCGTTCTCAGTTCATACATCTGCTTGCACAAAAATATAGCGATGGAGGGATTGGTGTAAATAAGATTGAGGCGAAGAATATGGCAACACGAATCCAAAAAATTCTGGATGCGTCACAGGATATCAGGAAGTTTAGAAGCGGACGAAATCTTGATCTGGCCTTTATTTACCAGCACAAATTCCTCAAACGTATAGAAAGACATCTTTTGAAAGAATTTGGTATCAAGCTTTCAGTTAATCAGCGTACGAATCTTGAAGATGCACTGCTCAATCGTCTCTCGGGAGCGATTACGGACGATGAGTTGATTCAGTCGTTTTCCGTAAGCGGTAAGCTTGGTGGGGTCGGTTTGCACATTAAAACAGCATACAAGGTCGCTTCATATTTTGAGAAATTACTTGCCCAAGGAGTATCGCATGAGCATGTTGGCGGAGAAGTATAGTGATATGAGCAATACAGAGACACTTTTAAAGAACAGGATAGGGTGGAGCTCAAACTCCTTGTTCGTGTGGTTTGTGAGGTTTTGTCAACATAAGCGAATGGTCGAAAATCAATGTATTGTTATTGGAAGTGATGCACAGACAACTCGAAGCAAAGAAATTACCAAGTTCACTTCACACGTTAAATAATCTTATTTAGTAATGAGAGCCGTAGACGTTGCACAACTATCTACCCGAATGTTCAAAACGAATCCACTTCGTACGTGGCTTACCATTTTAGGTATGGGTGTTGGCACCGGTGCGGTGGTTATTCTCGTCGGACTCGGATTTGGTTTGCAAAAAATCATTCTTGAGGAAATTGTCTTTGGCGAGCAACTGCTCTCACTTGATGTATCAAATCCTGCAAGTGGTGCAGTCGAACTTAATTTAAGGACAGTATCGGATCTCTCGAATATTGAAAACGTTCTGAATGTCGCGCCGCGGGCGAGTTTTCCCGCACTTATCACGTATGAAGGACTTACCGGAAATGTGTTTTTGCAGGGAATAGACCCGGAATATCTAAGTTACGCGGGTATTGGTGTGGTCGCCGGCACCAGTTTTGAGGTTGATGTGGACGAGAATAATAGTGATGAAGTGCTGATCTCCCAGTCTGTTCTGAAGTTATTTGGTGTAGAACAAGCGGAAGAAATTATCGGAAAAGAAGTTACTTTTCGAGTACTTGTCGCAGAAGAGAATGATGCAACAAAGGTTAGGGAAATTAGCATTCAAAAGAGGTATCGCATTAAGGGTGTTTCAAACGAGGAAGGGTCTCTTACTGCGACGATGATGTTGAATGAGCTTTCGAATTATGTTGAAGCGCGGGTGTTTGATCGCGCGCAAGTGCGTGTGGCAAGTAATGAATTTCTTGATCCCGTGGAGGCGGAAATCGTAGAGAGCGGTTTTCGTGTAACCGCTCTTTCCAAAACGGTTGAACAGGCTACAAAGATTTTCCAGGGATTGCAGTTTGTACTCGCCGCATTCGGAGGTATTGCACTTGTTGTCTCTGCCATTGGTATGTTCAACACCATGACCGTTACTCTTTTGCAGCGGACAAAGGAGATAGGTATTATGCGTACAATCGGTGCGTCCCCGTTCGATATCAAATTGCTTTTCGTAACGGAATCAATCGTGGTGGGATTTCTCGGTGGCGTTGTTGGTATCACCATAGGCATTTTTGTGGGAGTTACGATGAATTTTGGCCTCAATCAATTGGCGCAAAACTTTGGAGGAGATGCGGTGACCTTATTTCACTTCCCGCTCTGGTTCATTACCTTTATCGCCATATTCTCGGCTGTAGTCGGGTATTTAACCGGTATTTTCCCCGCTCGTCGTGCAGCAAGCCTCAATCCGCTTGATGCGATTCGATACGAATAGTGGGTATAACATTGTTGATATGCATGTTGAAAAAATCGGGTAAAACAGTGCATGTCAGGGGCAGAAAACTGTGTATAACTGCAACGCGGAGCGAGTATAAAATCGGTATACTAGAGTCAAGTATTCTGTCGTTATAAAATATCTTTAGTTTAGTATTTGACTGGGTATTTATTCTTTTTTTATGCGGCTTTTTGATAATCCAAACAGTACAGCGGGGAAGATGACTGTTTCGCTATTGATCGCAGGATTTGCGGTTTTTCTTGTGCTTTTCTCTTTTGATCTCCAACATGAATACGTAGTGCAAAAAGTACAAGCTCAAGACTATGCAACAACGACAGTACAGGTACTAAATACGCCACCGATCTGGACATTAAATGCCCAGGAGGAAGCGCCTGGTTCTGCAACAAGCACTCCGACGAATGCGACCTCAAGTCTTAATTTTATTGCGATTGGAACTGATTCGAATGCTGAGGACTACTTCCTCATTATTTGCTCAACAGCTACCGCACCAACGGCAAATGCTGATGCGCCACCTACATGTGACGGGGGTGCGGCAAATACGTGGGCTGTCTCACCGACGACAACAAGCGGAACTGTAGCTACAGCAACATACGCCACTCTTGTCTCGGACAACGAAGTAAACGAATGGTGGGCGTCTATTTGTGATGCGAATACCGGAACACCTCGCTGTAACACACAGATACAGCAGGGCGATAAGGCGAATGACACTGCAACCTCATCTCCATTTCACGTGAACCATCGTCCGAATTTCACTGTTGCGTCAAATACAGGGCCGGTTGATCCCGGTTCACCTATTGTATTTACGAGCACTTCATCTGATCCTGATGCGCTTGGGGGCGATACGGTACAGCTGTTCGTTTGTAGAACGCAGGCATTTGATTATACAAACCTACTCTGTCCCGGAGGCGCGTGGGCGACGAGTACTGCGGCCGGTCAGGATGTGGCAACAACGACAACAATCCAGATACCAACACAGGATGGTCAATACAACGCCTATTTCTATGTTGTTGATAACCACGGCTTTGCAACACTTGAGGGCGTGACGACGGCGCAGGCGACAAATTCACCGTTTACGGTCAACAATGTTGCCCCTACTGTTGCAACAGCAACAATATCGCTTAACTATGGCGGTCCAATGGCTCCTACGGTGCCGGAAGGAGAAACCACCGGGTTTACCCTGACCTTCAAAGTTAGAGACAACAATAGTTGTGTTGCAAACGCATCAACTACCGATGAGTTCAACTCGGCAGTTGTCGGTATTTATCGCTCGGGAGTGACCTCTGCAAACTGCGATGAAGGCAGTGAATTTGACACCAACTCTTGTTACCATACGGCGACAGGGACGGCGTGGTGGAATACAACACTTGTGGCAACAACGACCGATACGTGTACCGGTCCGGATGACCTTACTCGTGACTATGAATTTACATTTCCACTTTGGTACAACGCAGACCCGACAGCAGGTGCGAGTTTGACCGATTCGACATGGTTTGCAGAGAACTGGATTGCCTCGGTCATTGTTGATGATGATGATTTTGCCACAAGTACCGTTGCAACCTCCTCAGGTGTTGAGATGAATGCACTTTCCGCCTTTGACGTTGTTCAGACGAGTATTTCGTATGGTTCTCTTGAACCGGGAAACACCACGACACCGGTTCTCGGCGCACCAGTAGCAACAACGACCGTGCGTGCGCTTGGAAATATTGGAATTGACCAAAACTTGCTTGGTGAGGACATGTGTTCCTACTACCAAACATTTGGTGATTGTTGGACGCACTCATCGACCTCAACCATTGGCGCAGAGCAGCAACGATACAGCACCACAACAGATACATATATTCAAGCAACAACTGACGGCAACGTTATTTCATCCACAACACCAAGTGAGCTGGAAGTCAACGTTCCGAAAACAACATCCACCTCAAGTCCGGCAACAGGGGACATTACATGGGGTATCGCAATTCCTGCAAGCATCACTTTCTCAGGAACGTACTTCGGTCAAAACACTTTCCAGGTGGTACCGGGTGAAGCTCAAGACTGGTAGTTAAGAGAATCCCCAATTCTCCCATTTTACGGCTATTTTATTAGATTTTTTGCTGTTTTTACCCGTGTTCCTGTGGTAAAATAAGGTCACCACTTAATCCGCTACAGTGGTGTGTTTTGACTGTATTTTAAATGAGAACAAAGCAGATAGTAGTAGCGATAATAGGAATCTTTTTCTTCTTTATTGGAGCGGAGAGTGTTTTTGCCGGTTTCGGTATTACTCCTCCGTATGTGAAAAACGCAAGCCTGACGCGAAATTCTGTATATGAACAGACCATTTTTCTTGTAAGAAGTGACCCGGTAAACGATCTTCGCGTTGAGGTGTTTGTTGATACACCAGGTATAGAGGACTGGTTCGTCATAGACAAGGGAACCGAATTCTTGATGAGGCGTGGTGAGGTAAAGGTGCCGATGACCGTGCAAGTACAGGTGCCCGAGGATGCCGAGTTTGAGAACTACACAGGTGCCATTCGCATACGGACTTCAAATGCCGACAATACCCCGACGGGTTCAGGTGCGGTAAGCATTGCTCTTGGTGCGCAGATTGATGTTGATATTAGTATCATAGACAAGGAAATTCGTGATTTTCGTGTGCGCAAAATTGCCATTTCCGATCTTAATGCCGGGCGTAAACTCGGATGGCTCTATTTCCCCGGCAAAATTCGCTTTGGTATAACACTTGAAAACACCGGAAACGTAGATGTCGCGCCAAGCAAAGTGACATTTGATATTTATGACGTGCAAGGACGAGAGCTTCTTGAACAAACAGAGAGTACAAACAGGATAGAAAAAGTTCGTCCTTTTGACACTAAACAAGTTGTTGCTGAGCTTCCGACAGCACTTCCTCCGGGAAATTACATTGGTCGATATAGTATCTTCAATGGCGATGACGAAAAACAGGCAGGTGAGGTGAATATTGCCATTAAGGAATATGGCACTGTTGCCGCCTCAGGATATGGATTCTTTGGTCTTTCTCTCTTTCACAAAGCAACCATTGTCCTACCGCTCATTGTTTTATTCATAGTTGTTTTTTACGCTACGCGTTCAAGAAAAGGAAAAAGAACGTAAAGCCAAGCGTGTCATAGTCCAGCAGATACATGTTTCAATTTCGAAGAGGGAGTGTCATAGGGGTTTTAATAATTGCCTCTTTGGGAGTACCTGCTTCTTTTCTACACGCTCAAGTAATTCAAATTGCGACCACATCCATCGTTGTTTCCATTTGTGGTGATGCTGTTGTGACGCCTGGAGAGGCCTGTGACTTTGGCACCGCAAGCAACACCGGACAATATTCGTTGACGATAGCCGACAGGGATTGTAACGCGGACTGTCTTTCATTTGCTCCATACTGTGGAGATACCATTGTACAGACCATCCATGGAGAACAATGTGATGATGGAAATAACGTGAGCGGGGATTTTTGCGATGCGGTATGTCAGAATGAGCCTTTTCCAACTTCAGGCGGTGGCGGTGGCGGTGGATTTGCCGGTGGTTCTTTCATTCCCGCACCTGACGCATCAGTGAGTATTTCGGGAAAAGCGTATCCAAACGCTGACGTAAATATTTTGCTTGACGGGGATGTTATCGGTGTCGTGCAGGCAGATGCGGGCGCAAATTTTTTCTTTTCAACTTCCGATGTGACCCCGGGAACGGTAACCTTTGGTTTTTGGGCTGAGGATGCAAATCAATTACGCAGTATTTCATACAATACGACCTTTCAAGTTGCACAAAGTGCCGTAACTAATATAAGCAATATTCTACTTCCTCCGACCATTGAACTTCTAAGCGAACGTTCGCTTGATGCAGGTGACCCACTTTTGCTTTCCGGCCAGTCAGTGCCGGAAGTGGATTTGAATACTGTTGTTAATTCTGAACACGAAATAATATCCGAGACAGTAACGGACGCCGAAGGATTTTGGGATATGGAGGTGGACACCTCCTCACTTGAAGAGGACATTCACACGGCAAGAGCACAGTTTTTCACGGTACTTGATGGCTCTGAGGTAAGCAGTGGATTCTCTCAGGCACTTACGTTTTTCATCGGTGATGTAGTGGAAGGATTTGTTGGTCCATCAGACTTGAATGTTGATGGTTCTGTCAATTTGACCGATTTCTCGATCCTACTTTTTCACTGGGGTACCGATGGGGGAGACAGCGACCCTCCGGCCGACATCAACCTAAGTGGAGAGGTTAATCTGACAGATTTTAGTATTATGATTTTTAATTGGACAGGTTAAGTGTTCGCTATGGATTCGGGAAATAGTGTTAAAATATAGTCATGTTTTTTTTACGGAGTATCATCTTTCTGATTTTGTTTTCTATTAGCGCGGCTACTGCAAGCGCGGCGAGTATATATCTGGAACCGCAAAGCGGTTCGTATGCTCAAGGAACTTCTTTCTCCATCAAGGTTCGTGTTGACAATCAAAATGAATGTATCAATGCGGGAAGTTTCGTGTTGGAGTATCCAAACACTAGCATCAGAGCAATTGATGTCGTGCGAGGCGAATCCATCTTCACTTTATGGACCGAGGACCCGGTGATTGACCATGAGAATGGCCATGTTCGATTCTCGGGAGGGATTCCGGGGGGGTATTGCGGACGTATTGAGGGAGACCCGGGACTTACCAATGTTATTGCAGAAGTCATCTTTCAGGTACCGGGTTTTACCATCGGAGAAAGGGGACCTGACACAGGGGCTGTCATTTTGGGCGAAGATACAACCATACTACTTAATGACGGAAGAGGAACGCCTGCGGAGCTAGTCAAAGGGACATCCGTTTTCAACATTGTTCCTCCCGGGCAAGGGGAGACAAACTTCGATTGGTTCCGAGAGGTGAGCGAAGATACCATCAAGCCTGAGCCTTTCAGTATTGAACTTATTCGTGACGAGTCGGTGTGGGACGGAAGATGGTTCATTGTTTTCAATACACTTGATAAACAATCAGGTATTGATCATTTTGAGGTGTATGAGACGGATATCAAAAACGAAGGATTTGTCCATGGAAAACGTGATGTCGCATCCATATGGAAAGACGCACGTAGCCCATATCTTCTTGAGGATCAGTCTTTAAATAGCGTTATTCGTGTGCGAGCCTTTGACAAGGCAGGTAACGACAGGATCGCAGGTTTTGTTCCCGACGAAACTCTTCGCGAAACGACCAGAGAGCCGTTATCAAAAGAATTGTTCTACATCGTTCTTTCTCTCATTGGTATTCTTGCTGTAGGCGGCATTGTTTTCCTCATGTATCGCAAACTCTCAAAAAAAACCAAAGAAGAGCGTGATACAATGTTACAAAACGGCACAGCACAGTCGGGCGGGGAAAATATTCTACCCGAATCTGATCAAAGAGATGAAAACGAGGGATATGATACAGAAACACAAACCACACATTCTCCTGATTAAAGTTACGATCTTGGCGCTTGTATTTGCAAGCACCTTTTCCGTTGCATCTGCACAATCGACGGGGTCAATGACTCTAAGCCCCGGCACTGGAGTACACACAACAGGTGATTTCTTCACTGTACGCGTACTTGCAAACACCGGTGGTAATGCCATCAATGCCGCAGAAGGACTCATTAGTTTTAATAATCAGGAATTGCAGGTGACAAGTGTTTCGAATGCCGGTTCGATTTTCAATTTGTGGGTTACCGAACCCGAATTTTCTAATACGCAGGGAACAATCACATTTGCAGGCGGCTCACCCAAAGGCTACACTGGCTCAAACGGACAGATATTTTCCATTACCTTTAGAGCGCTCACCGAGGGGATAAGCAATGTCACTTTCACTTCAGGGGTAATGTCGGCGGCAGATGGCAGGGGTACGAATATTCTCTCGAGTATGGGTGGCGGAAAGTACACCATTGCCGCACGAGACACGACACCACCTCCGGAGATTGTTACGCCACCGAACACACCAGCCGCACCAAACGTAACATCACCAACGCACCCCGATTCAGGTAAATGGTATACCGCAAAGGATATCGAATTTGAATGGGACGTGCCGTCTGATGTGACGAATGTACGTCTTACTGCCGATCAAAGAAGTAGTACTATTCCGTCGGTGTTTTACGACACCCCGATCAGCGGAAGAACACTGGAAGACTTTGATGAGGGAGCCTGGTATCTTCATGTTCAATTCAGAAATGAGAACGGGTGGGGTCGAGTTGCGCACTTTGGTTTCAATATTGACGCAACCGAACCGGAGTCCTTTACCATTACGGAGATAACCGGAGCTGACCCGGATGATCCACGACAAAGCTTTCTGTTTGAAGCGGTGGATAATGAATCCGGCGTAGAGGATTATGAGATCACCATTGGTGCGGGTGAGCCGTTCATGTGGAAAGATGACGGTACCGGTATTTTCAAGCCTGATGTGCTTGAACCGGGCACGCACACCATGTTAGTTCGCGCTATTGATAAAGCGGGAAATTCTATTGCAGATTCCATCACCTTTGTCGTTGCTTCACTTGATGCACCTGTCATTACCGACTATCCGGAAGTGTTAAACAGCGGAGGCATTCTTGTCATTCGCGGTGTTGCGATCCCGGATTCCGACGTTACTATCTACCTAAAACAAAAGGGTGAAGAGGAGCAGACGTTCACTGTTACAACAGATGAAGGTGGAGCCTTTACTTTCATCATGGATGAAAAACCTGAAGATGGCCTATACTCACTTTGGGCTATAGCAACCGACAAACGAGGTGCTTCAAGTAATCCTTCGGAAACGATCACATTTGGTGTACAGCCGGGAGGTTTCTTGAAGATCGGTTCACTCGCCATCAACTATCTCTCAATCATCATTCCACTCATTGCACTTCTCGTCTTTGCTGTGCTGATGTTGCTCTATGGTATCAGAAAGGTAAGAGAATATCGGGCTGTGATCCGAAAAGAAGCAACCGAAGCCGAGGAAGTGTTGCATGAATCGTTCACCAAACTTCACTTTGAAGTGCAGAAACACGTAAAGAAGCTCGAGTCAGCACGAAAACGAAGAGCTCTGACTCGTGAGGAGGACAAAATGGTCAAAGATTTGAGCGCGAATCTCGAGGAAGCGGAAAAAGTGGTCAGCAAGGAGATACGGGATATCAAGCGTGTATCATAATTTCCCCCGCTAACACAAAACTATCGTACAAGCCCGATACTGAGCTCGGTAAGGGACACGCTTCCGTTTCTGTCAGTATCAAAAAATGAAGGTACTCCACTTACTGTAGCAAATGAATAATTGTACGTGGAGGCAAGCACATCTGTTCCTTCGCCGTCGGCGGCGTGTATGGAGGCGCTTTCTATATCAAATGTACCACCACTTGCCTTTTCAAGTGAAAGGATTATGTCAAAGAGTTTTCCCTTGAATATGTATCCTCCGTCTGCAGGTGTGCCGCCACTAAAGACAATGGTGTTGCCGTTCTCTACACGCGGAGAAATATTCCATAAACTGAAAACGGATTCATGGGTATCAACGGATTGAATCGCACTATCGTTTAACTTAAACGGAATGGTTGCTTTTGCCGCATTTATCGGTTGTTTTTGAGCGGTTTCTACAAATACCGAAAGCACGAGCGCGCCTTTATCATTTACACCATTGCTTTCGATAGAAAGAGAAGCCGCATGTGTGGTGGGGAAATAAATGAGTAAAAAAAGAAGCACCAAAAAAGATGCTGTGATTCCCTCGCCAAATCCGATGTTGGCCAAACGTTTCATTGTGACTATATCATAACACTTCTACCCGCGAAGTAGGAGGTCGGTGTGGTATTCTTCCTCAAACATTTCCCACATAGACATGAAGAATCCTGCAACGATCGGTCCGATAACGAATCCTGTTATACCAAATACGGAGAGTCCTCCGAGTGTTGAGACAAGAACAAGTACATCAGGCATTTTTGTGTCTTTCCCGACTAAAATAGGCCGCAGAATATTGTCGATCAAGCTGATGATGAGCGCTCCTCCGATCAAAATAAGCATTCCCTGCCAGACACTGCCGGTAAAGAGAAGAAGAAGGCCGGCTGGCAACCATACTACGACGGTGCCAACTGCGGGTACGACTGACACAATGGTCATGAGCACTCCCCAGAGAATTGCTCCGTTAATGCCTGCAATGGAAAAAAGGACGGCACCAATAGCGCCTTGTACTATCCCAACAATGAGGGTGCCCTTTACCACGGCGCGTGTTGTTGAGGTGAATTTTGCAAATAGTTTTTTCTCACGCCTATCACCAAGTGGTAGTATTTCAATAAGTCGTTTCTTTATTTTTGCCCCGTCCTTGAGCATGAAGAACAGGACGTAGAGCATAAGGAAAAATTGCAAAGTGATCGAAAATGTCTTACTGCCAAGAGCAACCGCCTGATTGGTAAGCCAATTCGTGGCGGCACCTGCATATGCTGTCATTCTTTCTCGTGCTTCTGTCTCACTTACGCCAAAACGTTCAAGATATGTTGCAGCTTGTCCAAAGGTGTCAAATAAGTCGACGGTCACGTTCCCCTGAGAATCAGCTGCGGAAATGTGCTGATAAAGCGATACGGATTCTTTCAACACTAATGAGCCTACAATAAAGAGCGGAAGTATGGTGATGAGCAAAATGATGATCATCGTAAGTGCCGATGAAAGCGCGGGAAGTTTCACAACAGCAACAAGCCTTCGATGTAAAGGTATAAAAATGATAGCAAGCACGACAGCCCAGAATATGGGCATGATGAAGTCGTTGATGACGTAGAGAAACGCTACTGAGATAAACACCAACAGCCCAAGAAACATCGTTTGTTGCAACTTCTTAAATCGCATGAGGTAATTGTATCACGTGCTCGCAAACCTCCAACCTCATATCGGAGACGTCCAACGCCTCCGACTGTCGATTGACGTTCAGTGTGCAAATTGTTCTAATGATACCTATGGCAGAAGTGCTCAATCAGGTACAGCGATTCCGAAAAGCGGAAAAAATGACCCAAGAGGAACTTGCCCGTGCCGTTGGTGTTACTCGACAGACCATTATTTCGATTGAAAAAGGAAACTATACCCCGTCAGTACTGCTTGCCCTAAAGATCGCAGAACACTTCAATGCTTCCGTAGACGATTTGTTCTCGCTTACAAAATAATATGCAAAAAGAGACACAACAACTTGTTATCACATTCATTTTTCTTGCAGTACTGATCTTGCTTCTCAATCCGTTTGACTTTTTCATGCCGACAGAGCTGACATACATTATACTGGGCGCTATTTTGGTGCTCTTTGGTGTGTACATGAGTTTCGTATTGCAGGAAAATCCACAGGATGAGCGGGAACAGCTCCATCGTTTTCTTGCCAACCGCACCGCTTATTTGTGGGGGAGTGTTGTGCTGGTGGTAGGTATTGTGTACCAGAGCGTGAGTCAAGGGGAGATTGATGCCTGGCTTCTGATCGTGCTTGGTGTCATGGCGCTCTCAAAGGTTGCAAGCCTCTACCACAGCAGTCGTCATAAGTAATACACAGAAAGGGTGTAAAGTAGACTTTACATATTTTTCAGACACGATATACTACTATCATTATTTGTTAGTAGTTTTATTTTATGAATACAAAACAGGGTATGGCCGTATCGCTTATGATCGCTATCGCCGCAGGAGTTATTGTCCTTGGTGGTGTGGCGCTTTTTAACATGCAGCCTGAAGAAAAAATGATGATGAAAGAAGGCGAAGCTATGATGGAAGAGGGGGAGAAAAAGATGACTGAAGGCGAAGCCATGATGAAAGAAGGCGAAGCCATGATGGAAAAAGCAGAAAACATGACACATGAAGGCGAGGCAATGATGGAAAAGGGAGAAAAAAAGATGACTGAGGGGGAGAGTATGATGGAAAAAGATGATGTCGTAATGAAGGAAGGTGAAACCTCTATGACGCATGGAGACGAAGAGCCGATCGTTGGAATGTTCTCCGGTGATAGACTTGCAGGTTCTCCTGAAATTCCGCTTCTTGAATATAATGACGAAGACTATCAGGCGGCACTTGCTTCAGACAAGCTCATCGCACTCTTCTTCTATGCAAATTGGTGCCCATCATGTCGTGTTGAATTTCCAAGAATGGAACAAGCGTTTGATGGATTCACAGATGAGAATGTTGTTGGATTCAGGGTGAATTTCAAAGATAACGCGACATCTGATAGTGAGCGGGATCTTGCCCGAGAACACGGCGTTGGTTATCAGCATACAAAAGTCTTCATCAAAGACGGTGAACGCGTCTTGAAGTCTCCTGAGACATGGAGTACGGAGAAATACGTAAGCGAGATTACTTCAAACCTCTAATATGGTCTCTGAACTCTCAATCACTGTTGCGTTCTTGGCGGGGATTGTATCCTTTCTCTCTCCATGTGTGCTTCCGATTATACCGGGCTTTCTTGCATACTTGTCCGGCTCACAGCTTGGCACTACGAGTAAAAGAGAGCGTCTAAGCATATTCTTAAACAGCGTCTTCTTTGTACTTGGATTCTCTGTTGTCTTTGCCGCACTCGGCGTACTCCTCAATACCGTACTTGAGAGTGTCGCGTATGATGCGCAGATATGGCTTGCTCGCATAGGGGGCATCGTGATCATCTTCTTTGGACTCTATTTGACGGGACTGTTGAAAATAGGTTTCCTCGAGCGAGAGCATAAGATCAAAGTAACGAAGAAATTCAATTCTCGGTTTTTGACTTCGTTTGTTTTTGGAGCTGCATTTGCAGCCGGATGGACACCCTGTGTCGGAGCGGCACTCGGTGCGATACTGGGACTTGCTGCAACGAGTCCGGGCGCTGCCTTTCCGCTTCTCATGACATATGCTCTTGGTCTTGGTCTGCCGTTTCTTCTGGTGGGAGCGTTTGCAGCTCAGGCGCAAACTGTCTTCAACAAATACGCAGAACAAGTAAAATACGTGAACTTTGTCTTCGGAATTATTCTGATCATCCTTGGTATTCTGATCTTCACTGAAAAACTGAGTCGACTTGCAAACTTCGAGCTACTTAATCGTTTCCTGCTTAATTAATGAATGGTAAAACGAAAAGACAAATACTTCTCGTTATTGTGCTCCTTGCTATTGTTGGCACGATATCATTTATTGAATCAGGGAAGGTAGATACCGGCTCTTCGGTTGGCAATCAGGACATCGCTATTGCAGAACCAAGTGAAACACGTATTGCGGAAAAACAGAAGCAGTTTGACGTTGCAAAAGAAATATCAACGCCAGACGGGTTTCTTAATGTTGAAGAGATCAACATAACCGACCTCATTGGAGAAAAGATCATCTTGGTTGATTTCTGGACATATAGTTGTATCAATTGCCAGCGTACCTTGCCGTATCTGAATAGTTGGCATGAAAAATATGCAGACGAGGGGCTCGTTATTCTCAGTATCCATACGCCGGAGTTTGAGTTTGAAAAGGAATATGCCAATGTGGCGCGCGCTGTAGAGAAATGGGATATCCAATACCCGGTCATCCTTGATAACGACTATTCAACATGGCGTTCGTATAAGAATCGTTACTGGCCACGCAAATACCTGATAGATATAGATGGTTTCATTGTCTATGATCGCATTGGAGAAGGAGCGTATGACGAGACCGAAGCGAAGATCGTTGAATTGCTTAATGAAAGAAATGCCATTTTCGGCATGCGGGAAGTGCGTCTTGCAGAAAGTGTTCCGGATGATGTTGATGAAGTTGATTTTTCTCAAGTGCGCACGCCTGAAACATACCTTGGGGCAAGTCGAGTCGAGTATCTGGCAAATGCTCCCGAGTCAGAGTGCGCGGGCAATACATGTACATTTGTCTCGGAAGGTGATCCGGGACTGAACACGTTCGAATTAGATGGCACCTGGACTATCAATCCGGAGGAGGTGCGACTTGAAAGCGACACAGGTTCCATTTTCATCCGCTTTAATGCAAACAAGGTCAACATAGTTGTAGAGAGTGACTCAGAAGCGAAAGCAGAGATCTATCTCAATGAAAAACGAATAGAAGATAATGCTGGCTACAGTGTTGAAGAAGGGGTTGTCAGATTCAAAGAGCCGGACCTGTACAATCTGGTTGATCTTAAGGGTGAATACGGAGAACATCTTCTTGAGATTCGTTTCCTCGAGCCGGGTGCCGAAGCATTTGCTTTTACGTTTGGCTAAAGAACAAGAATAGCTACCTTACTTACTTGATGTGTTTTTATCTGACACTTTCTTTCCAATGTGTGTTCCGGCAACCCACCCCGTAGTCCAACACAGTTGCAGAGAATACCCACCCGAAGGACGGTTTATGTTAAGCGTATCACCAATAAGATAGAGATTATCGTTACATTTTGACTGCATACTCTTTGTGTTCACCTCATTGAGCACAACGCCACCGCGTGTAATAACTGCTTTCTCAAAACCAAGCGCTCCGGTGATCGGAAAGCACAGGTCCTTTATCGTGTGTACGAGCGCACTCCTTTCTTCTTTGGTAATGCTATGTGCTTTACGTGCAAGGAGATCAAGGTGTGGGAGTGAAAGCACTGTTTCAACCATTGTTTTCGGGAGAATGTCATCAAAGATGTTTTTCAATTGTTTATTCTTGTTCTTTTCAAAAAGTTTAAGTATCCGCTTATCAAGCGCGCCATGATCAGTGTCGGGGAAGAGGTCGACTGATGCCATGACAGGTCCTTTCTCAAGAAGCCGTTGTACTTCGTGTGCGCTGTTTAATACAAGTGGGCCTGAGATGCCAAAATGTGTGAAAAGAAGTTTCCCGAGCTTCTTTATTTTGATCTTGTCGTTTTGTATGAATGACAAGCGCATGAACGAAAGTCCAACACCCGAAAGTTTATGTACCCACACTTCATCTGTTGTAAGCGGCACAATGGTTGGGTCCGGATCAATGATGCGGTGCCCGAGTCCTTCTGCAATAGCGAACCCGTCTCCGGTCGATCCGGTTTCCGGAGCGGCCAGACCACCTGCCGCAATGATCAGGTTGCGTGTTGTAAATGAGTGTCCCTTTTTGGTAGTGATGGTGAATGTATCATCTTCATTTTCATCTACTTCGCGTACCCGGGCGTTTAGATGTACTTCAACACCGTTTTTGCGTACGAATTGTTCCATTACTTTTGTCACGTCGGGGGCTTTTTGTGTTTTTGGAAACGCTCGTTTCCGGGCTTCTACAACAAGTGGCAATCCATGTTCTTCAAAAAAGGAAAAAGTATCTTGTACGCCAAATTGTGAAAAAGGGGAGTGGAGATATTCTTTCGTATCGCTATAGTGCCCGAGAAGTGTTCGCACGTTTTCTTCTGCATTTGTTATGTTGCATCTTCCTCCGCCTGTTATAGATAGTTTCTTTCCGAGCATTCGGTTCTTTTCCAAAAGCAAAACTCGCGCACCTAAAGATGCCGCGCGTCCAGCCGCC
>JANQMM010000045.1 GCA_028280145.1 Minisyncoccota bacterium
CCGAATAATGACCGTATCATCAAGCACTTCCTTTTGTCCCATTATAACTGTGTAGGGGATGCCGAGACGCTCTGCGATCTCAAGCTGGTGTGTAAGGCGGTCGTTTCCAAGGGATTGGTAGATGGGGATTTTTGCTTTGCGAAGTGCTTCAATGACCATAAGACTTTTTAGCTTTGCGTCGAAACCGAATTGGATGAAGTGCACCTTGGGTTGTCTGATGCGCTTTGGATTAAGGATGTCGTTATGTCGAGCGCCACGCTTGCGCGCTTCAAATATCACTCCGGCTCCCGGCACATGAGTGCGATACATTTTCTTGGAGAGATCGTCGTAACGACACCCGCGCGCGTATACCGTGGGGTCGGTGTCTTGTGTCGGGTCGTAATCTTCATCGTTAAATGAACGGATCTCAAAGAGCGTCTCCGGACGATAGTCACTGGTTCCTACCAAACTTTTGTCGATGACATACGGAACGTCAATCGTTTCAAGATATTCCAAGATTTCACGCAAATGCTTCCTGCTTGCTTCGGTCAAAAACTCCATTGATTGCGGCGCACTATCATAGAGCGGGTGAGCCTTCTTGTGCAAGTATCGAAGACACTGCAGTGGATCTTTGCGCAACAGGGCCTGTGCCGCCGGAGGGATATCGGAAATGTGTTTCCTGAAGTAGTTGCCCAGCTCACGTGAATAGCGCACGACAGAATCTTTGTCACCAATTGTGTTGATGTGAACACAGAGTTCGGATAATTTCATATCCTGGAGCAGGTCGAGTGCGGCTTTCATGACAAGCGCTTCGGCGACACTCTTTCTACTACCGATAGCTTGGAATCCAAGGTATACGGCGTCGTCCTTTGTCATCCTCTTTCCGAGTTCGAGGTTGGAGTGATAGAAGAGTACGGGCTTGGAGAGGCTGTCGAAGCCGCAGTCCATATATGTGCGCAGCGCGTGATGGTGTTCTGCGTTGACCGGGTCAAGAGATGATTTGGTCAGATGCAACTTTCGTCCGGCATGTTTTGCCCGCGCTCTCTCATCAATGTCGCTCTCGATCCTGCTTATTGGTTTGAACCCATAGTAGAGAGCGACTTGCACTCCTGCTTTGAGCAAGTCATCTGAATACATGGGTGATGGTTGGGATGGTTGCATAAGACACGTATTACTTGGTTGTTAAAAGTCCTCAAAGGTGACATCTCCGGGAAACAGCCCCAGTTGTGTAACGGGTAGAATTCTGATTGCGGCACGGCCAACGATATGACGTTCTTGCAGAGGCCCCCACACATGAGAGTCTGAACTTGCCGCCCGGTTATCTCCCATCACAAAGTACTCGTCCTCCTCAAGGACACGCTTTAATGATTCGGTCGTTCTGTGTTCTCCATCAACGTATGGTTCAGGAAGAATGACTCCTTCGGTACTTGTGGCGTTTTCTCCGATCAATACAGTGCCTTCTTCTATGACAACTGCTTCGCCCGGAAGGCCGATAATGCGTTTAATGAAATATTTTGACGGGTCCTTTGGGTATTTAAAAATGACTACATCGCCCCGTTGCGGCTCTTCAAAGCGATAAGTAAGCTGGTCGACAATAATGTAATGACCGTCTGCAAACGTGAAGTCCATAGATGCGCCGGCAACAATATACGGCTGGGCAACAAAAAAACGAATGGGGACGACAATTATGAGGGCAATAAGGGAGGCCTTAAGAATTTCTTTGAAAAAGTTTTGATCTTTTGTGGGATCCTCCATTGATGAGATGATTAAGTAACAGGATTATACCGAAGTGATGTTGATACGACAAGCGAAAGTTATGGTGTAGATCGTTTCAGTAATCGCCTGGCGACACATCATGTTTTTAATGACACGCTTTGACCCGAGAGACCGGACTTCTTGCTGTGGTATCATTGCCCCATGACATACTTCATTGTTGGATTGGGCAATCCGGGAGAACAATACGCGCATACCCGTCACAACACCGGACGCATTTTACTGCAGATGGTCGCTGAACGATTCGGTTTTTTGACGTGGGAGGAGAAAACAAAACTCAAGATTGATATCACTGATGGAATCATCGGGCGCCGTAAGGTGGTTGCGATCCTACCCAATACCTTTATGAATCATTCGGGAGCTGCGGTGAAAAAGTATGTAACGAGCAAGAAAAAAGCCGAAAAGCTCATCGTCATATATGACGACATTGATCTGCCCCTTGGTAGGATCAAAATATCGAAAGGCAGGGGAGCGGGAGGGCATAACGGTGTTACATCCATCATAAAGAGTTTAGGTACGCGTGATTTCATCCGAATACGTGTTGGCGTTTCACCAAAGGTGCGCGGTAGCAGTCAACCCAAAAAGCCTGAGGGAGAAAAGAAGGTCCTTGATTTTCTCATGGGCGATTTTAAAAAACAAGAATACGTTGCACTTGAACTGCTTGCAAAAGATGTTGCAGAGGCAATCGAGATGATCCTTACAAAAGGGCTTGAGACGGCAATGAATACCTACAATCAAAAATAAAAACCACCCGCTCCAAGCACGGAGCGGGCGATTTCGGTGACGTGTCTTCTAGTTGGTTCGTTGCCAACTGCATACCTCCCCGTGGAAGGTCAGGATGTAGTACGAGCAGAGCAGTGCCAGGATCGGCGGCGCTATACTCGCAAGCACCTCAACCGACATCAAGCAGCCTGCGACAAATGTATAAATTGTCGCAAGCACGCCACTGAATGCAAAACCCCTAAATCTCTGTGCAAGGGACCACCTTCGAGAGTTCAGCCAGGCAAGGACGGTCATGGCATAGATAAGGCTGAGGCAGAAGACCACAACCAGAATGTGAACGGGGTCCTTTCTTTGTGACAACCACGCCAGAGCCACACAGATCGGGACGACGGACAATACAGCATGCAAAAACATGGGCTTTCCCTCCATTTCCGCTACCTGTATAGCATAATCAACAAAAAACCGCCATCGGCGGTTTTTCATTTGTGGCTTCTATTCAGCCGGCTTTGTTTCTTTTTTTACCGCGGCCCGCGTTGCTTCACGTTTTTCGACTTCTTCTTTCGTTCCAAATGCAAGCGTCATGCGCTGCTCACCTGGCTCGAAGAGCGTGATGGTAAAAGTGTAGCTTTTCCCGAGCTCGAGTTCATTTCGAAGTTTCTCATCATTTCCAAATTCTGATATGTGCACGAGTCCCGAGACACCTTCCTCAATCGAGGCAAGTGCGCCATGCTTGTTGTATTTGATCACCACACCAGAGACCTCGTCTCCTTTCTTGTATTTCTTTGCTGCAGCTTGCCATGGATTTTCCTTAAGCGCCTTGATGGACAGAGATACTTTTCCATCCTTGATGTCGATCACTTTCACCTTGGTCTTCTCACCAACTGTTACAAAATGTGCGGGATTCTCGACAAGGCCCCAGTCGATCTCTGAAATGTGCACCAATCCTTCAAGGTTCTCTTCAAGCTTAATGAAGATACCAAACTCAACGACACCGGTTACCTCGCCTTCAACGACATCGCCAACCTGATATTTGTCGACAAGCTCGGCTTTTTCTTTCTGGTCAGGGTCTTTCTCGGAGAAGATCAACTTTCCTTCCTTCGGGGATGCCGCAATGATTGAGACTGAGAGCTTTTGTCCGATGAGTTTGCGCAATTCATCAAGGATTCTGTCCTTATCGCCGTCTTCAACACGCGGGTAATTTTCACTCTTGAGTTGGGATGCGGGTAGGAACCCTTGAATCGACTGCCATTCGAAAATAAGACCTCCTTTGTTCGCGTCCTTTACTGGAAGCTCGAAGACCGTTTTGTTATTAATTGCTTGCTCCGCCTCGCTCCAAAGCAATGCCTGCCGAGCCTCTTTGAGAGAGAGTTCAATATAGCCGTCACTATTCTCTTCCTCAACTACTTTTGCCGAAATATTATCACCAAGTGCAACCTTTCGCAGAATGTCTTTTGCGTTCAGAAATTCGCGTCCGTAGATGATTCCTGTACCGAACGGGAAAAGGTCGATATAAACACGGGATTTGTCTACCGCAAGCACCGGCCCTTCGACCAACATTCCCACGGTTGGGGGAGTGAGCGAGTCATTAAAAAGCTGAGCCATTGGCCCATCTCCCTTTTTCTTTAACTTCGGCTTGTGTTCTTCACTCTCATCAAGCGCTTCTGTTGTTACCGTTTCAGCCACGGCAATATCGTTTGATGCGATCTTTTCATCAAGAATCGCAGATTTTTGTTCTTCTGTCATGGTGTGTCTTGAGGTTCATCTCGCTTCGTCAGAATATGCTGTCGAGATGAGTTTTAATCCCCAATTACGCTAGTAATTCATACCTTTATAAAAACAACCTCAAAGAGGCAAGGTACGACATACTATAGTATATCAACCTCCTTTTTGCAATAACGCGAGCGTCACGTATTTCTTAACTGGATCCAGTGTGAGCGAAAAACAGATTCAAAAAACCCCGGCAGTGTTGCCGGGGCCTTCTCCTTGCGATGTTGCGTTTGCCGATGACTTTGTGTCTCGGCCGCGCCGCCCTTAGCTCTTGGGGACGTGGCCGGCGCCGGCGCCGTCGATCGTCGATGCTTCGCTCTGGGTCGTGCCGATAATATCGTCGTCGAGGTACGTCGTCGGGTCTCTCATGAGTCGATCTCCTGTTGCTAACGCGATTAAAGGAAGCCTTGGCCACTTGACCAAGGGCACATACGCCGCATTGCGGCTATCGGTGTGCTCCCCAATCCTAACATACTTGACATATGCTGTCAAGTGTTTTAATTCACCGGAGACGTTGGGCGTCTCCGGGGGCGATCCGGGGAATGTGGCATGCAAAAAGCCCCGGCAGTGTTGCCGAGGCCGTTTTGATCTGCGTTCACGCAGATCCATGGTGCTTCTAGCCAGTCCGAGGCGGAGGGACTAGCCGTCGCCGGTCGGCCAGGAAGTGGCCTCCCACGCATAGGACTTTTTCGGATGCGCTGCCGGGTCGGGTGTTGCGATCGGTTTTCGCTTCATGGGATTTCTCCTTCAAAATGCCGGTCTAACGAACGCGGATGCGTTCGCTCTAGCAACTGTAGCATCCCGAACACGGCATGGCAATGGTGTAATCAACAAGGAGCATTCTTGAGGTTTTTCATATCACCCCTGTGCATGTATAATAGCCTCCATATGGTGATCACGTATCATGGTGGGACGTTTGTAAAAGTCACGTTTGGTGACACGACATTGGCGTTCAACCCGATCTCGAAGAGATCAAAACTGAAACAAAGCAAGTTCGGCTCTGACATCGCGCTTGTAAGTCAACAGCATATGGACACAAATGGCACTGAACAGGTGGCGCATAGTTCCCGTGAGCCGTTTGTCATATCGGGGCCGGGAGAATATGAAGTGAAGAAAGTGACCATAACTGGTTTTCAAAGTAACACATCATATGGCGGCAAAGAGATGATCAACACCATCTATATAGTGAAACTTGAAGGTATGAAGCTCTGTTTTCTTGGAACGCTCGGAGAAGATAAGATATCGGAAGAAGCTTTTGAAGCGATGGAGAATATCGATATTCTTTTCATGCCTGTTGGCGGCAATGGCATGCTTCTGCCAACCAAAGCCCATCAGCTTGGCGTGAAAATAAGTGCGCGCATCATCATTCCTATCGGCTACGATGACAAGACGCTCAAGCAGTTTTTGAAGGAAGAAGGAGGAAACGGAAAACCGATTGATAAGCTGACGGTCAAGAGAAAAGACGTTGAAGGCAAAGAAGGTGAGGTCATTGTATTGTCTCCTTAACATATGACAGACTTCTTGACACGCATCCGCAAGAAAAGTGAACGTGACAGGAGAATTATTGCACTTAGTGTCTCCGGAGGGATTGTTGCCGTGATCTTTTTTGTGTGGGCGACTATGTTCATTCAGACTGTCTCTCAGAGCCAAAGCACCGGTAGCTTGGCAGAAACCCAAGAGACCTCACAGCAAAGAGCAACAGTACTTGATTCGGTAAAACGAAATGTACAGCTACTCTTCGGAGAAGGAGGTCCAATTAGAGAGTTTGATCTCGGGCTTGCAAAGCCTGTTGCCTACAAGCAAGAACAATCGACGACAACAGAGAAGACGCGGGACCTGCAAGCGCTTTTGGACGAATTCAACGCAAGTTCAAGTATTGCAACCAGCACCGAAGAAGAGTAAAATAGCTTTTAAAATAAGGCTATTTATGGTATACTAGCGAAACAAACACACATGGCCGGAAAGAAAAAAGAGACGGATCTGCCTGATGGCAAGACTGAAAAGAATACCTCAAAAGCACGCCTCGTAGAGGCCGGGATCACCTCCGAAATGAAGGAGGCCTATTTGGATTACGCAATGAGTGTGATCACCAGCCGCGCACTTCCTGATGTGCGTGACGGTTTGAAACCGGTGCATCGGCGTATCCTTTTTTCCATGCTTCGAAACGGACTTTCCTCAACAAGCAAATTCAGAAAATCTGCGACTGTTGTCGGCGACGTTATCGGCTCTTATCACCCTCATGGTGATGCGGCGGTCTACGAAGCGATGGTGAAAATGGCGCAGGATTTCACATATCGGTATCCATTGGTCATCGGGCAAGGCAACTTTGGTTCGATCGACGGAGATAACGCTGCGGCATACCGATACACGGAAGCAAAAATGTCGAAGGTGTCTGAAGATATGCTTCGTGACATCGACAAGGATACGGTCGAGTGGCGGCCAAACTTTGACGGCAGTAAGAAAGAGCCGGAAGTCCTTCCGGCGGCATTACCAAACATTTTATTGAACGGTCAGTTAGGTATTGCTGTGGGTATGGCAACAAATATTCCACCGCACAACCTTACTGAGGTATGTGAGGCGGTCATGCACCTGATCGACAATAAGGATGCGACGACCGACGACCTGTTGGCTTTCGTAAAAGGTCCTGATTTCCCGATCGGCGGTATCGCTTTTAATCAAAAGGATATAAAACACGCCTACGCAAACGGAAAGGGTGGTGTCGTGTGCCGCGGACATGCCGAGATCGTCGAAGGAAAGCGTGGGGCGTTCTCAATTCTCATTACGTCAATACCGTTTCGTGTGAACAAGGCAGACATGATCACAAAGATCGCATCGCTTGTTCGTGATAAAAGAATTGATGGTGTAAAAGATATTCGAGATGAAAGCGCCAAGGACATTCGAGTTGTTGTCGACCTCAAACCATCAGCACAACCTCAAAAGGTCTTGAATTATCTCTACAAGCACACGCAACTTGAAGACACGTTCCACTACAATATGGTGGCGCTTGTTGACGGGGTGCCACAAACCCTTTCGCTTAAAAGTATGCTTGAAGAATTTATCAAGCATCGACGGGAGGTGGTCGAACGACGCCTGCGCTTTGATCTGGCAAAAGCCGAAGCACGTGAAGACATTCTGCTTGGCCTGAAGAAAGCACTCGATAATATCGACAAGATAATCAAGACGATAAAATCTTCAAAAGATACTCCAACGGCACACGCAAATCTCATGAAGACATTCAAATTCTCTGACAGACAAGCAACGGCTATCTTGGAGATGCGCTTGCAAAAGCTTGCAGGACTTGAGCGAAAGAAGATCGAAGACGAACTGAAAGAGATACAGGCGTTTATCAAGAAAGTAAAGGCTATTTTGGCAAGCCCTAAGAAGATCTTTGGCGTTATAAAGGATGAACTGCAGGAAATGATCGAAAAGCACGGTAATGAACGACGCACAAAGATAGTCAAAGGAGAGGTCAAAAATCTAAGCAATGAGGATTTGATACCCGAAGAGGACAGCGTGTTGGTGCTTACCTCCGGTGGTTACATAAAGCGCACCAATCCAAGTGAGTACAAAAAACAAAAACGCGGGGGAGTCGGGGTCATCGATATGAATACGAAGGAAGAGGACTTCATCACCACTCTTATCACCACAAGCACCCACGCAGACCTCCTTTTCTTTACTGATCGAGGAAAGGTGTATCAGATGAAGATGTACGATATTCCGGAAGGAAGACGCGCGACGAAAGGGAAGTCCATCATGAATTTTCTCTCACTTGAGGCAGGCGAGCGAGTGACATCAGTGGTGCCGATGTCAAAGGATGTCAAAGAAAGTGCGGGAAGTCTCATGATGGTGACAAAACATGGTGTTGCAAAGAAAACGTCGGCAAAGAATTTTCATGATGTACGCAGAAGCGGCTTGATTGCGATTAAGCTGGCCCAAGGTGACGAACTTATTTCCGCAAAATTTGTCGATACGGATGATCAGGCGGTGGTCGTGACCCGTGAAGGGAAGTCAATTCGTTTCGAGGAGAAGGATATTCGGGAAATGGGCCGTGCTGCAGCAGGTGTCCGTGGTATCAAGCTTGGTGCAAAAGACGAAGTAGTAAGTGCGGGAGTGATTAAGAAGGATGTAGCGGATGCTGAGATATTGGTCATTTCAAAGTTCGGGTTTGGCAAGAAAACGGATGCGTCCGAGTATAAGGTGCAAAATCGGGGCGGTTCGGGGATCAAGACCGCGAATGTGACCGCAAAGACCGGTGAGGTCATGGCGGCACGTGTCGTTAGTCGTGAAGAAGGAGGGGAGTTGGTCGCAATCTCGAAAAAAGGGGTGGTCATTCGAATTGACCTTGCTGAAGTGCCGACGCTCGGGCGCCAGACACAAGGTGTGCGTATCATGAAATTACGTGCAGGTGATCGTATTGCGGCACTCATTTGTCTTTAAGGTTTAATCAACACCTCAGTACGCGTTCGATAACCCTATGCGTTATAATGACCGCATAGGTTTTTTGTAAACGAACATGGAACGAAAAGCTTACGTGCATGTATCTATATGGATTTTGCTGACCCTGGAAAAAATCTAAAACAGTTTGGTTTGCGCGAAGGGATGACCGTGGCAGACCTCGGTGCGGGCACGGGAGCGTATACCTTTGCGGCTGCGGCACTGGTCGGCACAAGCGGAAGGGTACACGCTGTTGAGGTTCAGAAAGACCTGCTTACTCGCGTACAGAAAGAGATTGACGAGCGGGGGCTTGGCAATATTGATGTGCACTGGGGGGATGTTGAATCAAAAGGCGGTACGAAACTTCGCGATGATTCGGTTGATGCTATTATTCTCTCGAACATCCTCTTTCAGGTTGAAGACGGGGACGGGTTGATTGAAGAGATGAAGCGTATTCTTCGTCCGGGTGGCAGAGTGCTTGTGATCGATTGGGATGATTCATACGATAACCTTGGTCCGGCGCCTGAGGCAATAATCACTGAGCACGAAGCACGAACGTTTTTTGAACAGAGAGGATTTGTCTTTGAAGAGCGCATACAAGCGGGAGCACATCACTACGGGTTTAGCATTGCTTTAGTATAATTGAATGAAAGGAAATATATTTCAATCAGGACTACTCATAGGATTTGGTGTTTTAGCTGTGGTGGGGTTTGGTTTCTTTGCATTGTATGATTCGCCTGAGGATGTTGAGGATGTGGTCGGGGATGTGGAGATCTGGGGTACGCTGGACTCTACGACGATGATACAAGTCTTAAATGCACTTGATGAGACCCTTCCTCGAGGGTACGACGGAACGATCACCTATGAAGAAAAGGATCCGCGTTTTTACAACGAAGAGCTTGTTGATGCACTTGCCGCAGGCGAGGGTCCTGATCTTTTCCTGCTTCGGCACGGGGACATTGTCGAACAGCTGAACAAGATCTATATCATTCCATACGAATCATATTCTGAAAGGAGGTTCAAAGATACGTATATAGAAGGAGCGGAGATCTTCCTCCACACAGACGGCATCATCGCGCTTCCGTTCATTGTCGACCCGCTCATCATGTATTGGAACCGCAATGTCCTTTCTTCAAACGGTATTGCCACAACGCCGCAACATTGGGAAGACTTCTTTACCCTTAGCCCTAAGCTTACAAAACGAGATGCTTCTGCAAACATCCTTCTTGCAACCGTTCCGTTCGGAGAGTATAGAAATGTCAGCAACGCAAAAGAGATTGTCTCGGCTTTGATCTTGCAGACAGATACTCCGATAGCAAACATAAGTCCGATCGATGACCGGCTATCCATCTCGCTCTTGCAAGCAACGGCAGAACAGGGAGATTCAAACCAACCAGTTATCGCGGCTCTTCGATACTACACCGAGTTCTCAAACCCGATAAAGTCGGTATATTCATGGAATCGGGCGTTGAATGAGTCTAGGCGCACATTCCTTTCGGGAGATCTTGCATTCTATTTTGGGTTTGCAAGCGAGCTTGAGGATATCAGCAGGTCAAACCCGAATCTCAATTTTGATATACAAACATTCCCACAGATAAACGGCGACGAAACACTTGCGACCTTCGGCAATATGCAGGGGCTTGCGGTCGCGCAGTCAACCGATAACTTTGCGGGAAGTGTTCGTGTAGCGGCGTTACTTTCAAGCGATACGGTACTTCGAGTTTTGGAAGAATCCACGCAATTACCACCAATCACACGTTCGCTCCTCTCAGAGCCGGTAACGGATGACATACGACCCATTTTGTATGAAAGCGCTCTTATTTCCCGAGGATGGCTTGAGCCTGACCGAGATCGTGTAGACATCATCTTTCGTGATATGATTGAATCAATCTCATCGGGACGTCTTCGCATCAGTGAAGCTGTCTCAGAAGCGCAGGTAGAGCTGAACAATCTACTCAGATAGTATGAACAAATTCACTGCACAAGTTATTTCATTTACAGCCATTGGTTTGACACTCCATCACGCCGCATTTGCCCAGATCACCAATCCGATCCAGGTACCGTCTCTTAGACAACTACTCATTGAGATAATTGATGTTGTTATCATGCTGTCGGTTCCGATTGTTGTCATTGCGGTCGTCTACGCCGGATTTTTGTTTGTAACTGCCGGCGGAAATGACCAGAAGCTGATTCAGGCAAAGAAGATCATTTTTTGGAGTTTGCTTGGCGCCCTTATCCTCTTTGGCGCGCGTGTAATTGCTGATGTTGTCTGTAATACGATCCAGGAGATCGATCCTACATTACAGTGTTAGGTATACTCTATGACGTTTCGTGACCTTGTTTTTAATACACTTTTGCCACTTTTACAGCTTACGACGATCGTTATTATTGCCGTTACTGTTCTTGTTATTTTATGGAATGGTTTGCAGATGATCATGTATACGGACAATACACAGAAGAAAACAGATAGTCGAACCATGATGCTTTGGAGTGTCGTGGTGCTGTTTATCATGGTTGGCATGTGGGGCATTATTGAGATCATGCAAAATACTGTAGGATTC
>JANQMM010000015.1 GCA_028280145.1 Minisyncoccota bacterium
ACGTTGCTTCCTGTTTCCCACAACAATGTCATTTGCAAAGATATGCGGAAGAAGTGTATAAAGTTCTTCCATATAAATTTGATTGTCTGCAGCGTTCCAAAATAAATACTCACCTTTGACATTGCAATAAATAACGAAACTGGAATAACCGATACCGACATTCTTAGAATTATGAATCACACGAATGCGACCATCCTCTTTAGCCAGGGCATCAAGAATTTCTCCTGTTCTATCGCTTGATCCATCGTTTACAACTAATACCTCATAAGAACTTGTAAGCGAGCGAAGCACTTTCAACGCTTCTCTTACCACATGCTCAATATTGCCCTCTTCATTGTACGCGGGCATCGCAATAGAGAGGAATGCGTTGTTTATTTTGGACCTCAACTCTTGCACCTCCATACATTACGGCTTTACCGACTTGCCGCTTTCAAGAGAGTCGATTGAGGCAGTAACAAGTCGAAGCACATCCACTCCCGACTTTCCAGACGTTCTCGTTTCTTTCTTGTTTTTTATAGCTGTAATAAACTCGTCACACTCAAGAAGAAGTGGTTCTGTGAAATTGATCTTCGGCATGACTACATCTCCGTGGCGATAAGAGTATACTGTACCACCAAATTGAGCACTGGCCTCGAAATGCTTTGGGTCATAATACTTTACACCTTTATCAAATATAATAATTTTATTTTCAGGTTCTACATCATCATAAACAAGCATTTTCTTTGTACCGACAATCGTGATCTTTCTAATTTTCTGAGGATATAACCAACTTACGTGAATGTGCACCTTGAGTGAATCGTCATACCCTAGGTGAATATGAGCATCGTCCTCAACTTCTCCTACTTGCGAAGAGCCGATCGCTTGAATCTCTTTGGGAATTTTCCCTGTCCACAGATTAAGAATTGAGAAGTCGTGAGGGCATAAGTCCCATATCACGTTAAAGTCGGGCTGAAATAAGCCCAAGTTCAGACGCTCCATGTTTATGGTAAGGATGTCGCCCAACTCCCCGGAATCGATCAGTTCCTTTATTTTCATAACTGGCGCAGAATATTCAAATGTATGATCAACATTGATAATACAATTGTTGTCTTTTGCAAGTTTGAGAAGCTCCTCCCCTTCCTCAACTGTAGAGGTCATAGGTTTTTCAAGGAATAGATGCTTCTTGGCTTTAAGAACTCGTTTACCCAATTCGTAGTGTGTTGAAAGAGGTTGTGTTGCTATTGCCACAGCCTTTACCTCCTTATCCTCAAGCACTGTCTCAATGTTGGTAGTAGTCTCTACGCCCGGAAACATATGTTTTATCCTCTCAAGTTTCTCTTCAACAAGATCACATGCAACAACATGTTTTACATCATCTACTTTTTCAAAATTCCTAATAAGGTTAGGTCCCCAGTACCCTGCTCCCACAACTGCAACTTTCATATCATTTAGTTATGCTATTAAGGACATCGCAAACACGTGTCACTTCTTCATCAGAAATTTCTGGGAACATAGGAAGAGAAAGTATGCGCTGGCTCGCCTTTTCCGTGTTCGGGTAATCCCCCTTCTTGAATCCTAAATGGGCGTATGCTTCCTGCAAATGAATAGGAATTGGATAGTGAATATTTGTTCCCACTTCGGCTTCTCCCAGCTTCTTTTGAACTGCATCCCTGTCGTCACATTCGATCACGAGAACGTGGTACACATTCGTCCTGTCCTTGCCGGTTTGGATCATCGTAACATTACTGTTGTCAGCAAGATGTTTTTTGTACAATGCCGCAGCATTTTTTCTGAGTTCGTTCCATGTATCAAGATGTTTCAGTTTAACATCAAGTACTGCCGCTTGAATGCTATGCATTTTGTCATTACAACCTATTAGAGCATGTACATATTTCTCTGTGACACCGTGATTCCTTAGAAGCTGAATCCCTTCCGCGATCTCTTTTGAGTTTGTCACACAAATGCCGGCCTCTCCGAAAGCGCCTATATTCTTCCCCGGGTAGAAACTGAAACAGCCAACATCTCCAAGGCTACCCGCTCGCTTACCTTTATACTCCGCACCATGAGCCTGTGAAGCATCCTCGACCACAAATAAATTGTTTTCTTTGGCAATATCGAGAATTTCATCCATATCCGCCATTTGACCAAAGAGATGAACGGGGATGATCGCTTTTGTTTTTTCTGTGATCTGCTCTGCAATCTTGGTGTGATCAATCAAATGAGTTTTTGGATCAATATCTACAAACACAGGCGTAGCGCCAACATGGGAGACCGCCTCGGCTGTAGCAATAAAAGTATTTGCAGGAATAATTACTTCATCCCTGAAACCCACCCCAAGAGCCCCTAAAGCCAGCTTAAGGGCGCCGGTTCCAGAACTGACTCCGACCCCATAACCTACCTCGCAATAATTCGCAAAGTTTTCTTCAAATTTTTTTACATCTTCACCCAATACAAAAGAGTTTGTATCGATTATGTTCTCAATCCGCTCTAGTATTTCCTTCTTCAATGGTTTGTTGTTTCTCTGTAAGTCCAGATATGGAACCTTCGCTACGGGAGTCTTCCTGATCATATTGTTCAAAGAATACTACTAATTTAAATACTAAATAATTTATTATTGAGAAGATAAATACAACTGTGGCGATGATAAATATATAGAAATCAACGCCGATAATTGGAGTAACAAAGCCTACAACAGTCGCCTGAAACGAGGCCATGAGCAGATTATACACGATGAAAACAATAAATCTAGATACGTGTTTTCGTTGGGTACGAAAGCTTATGAGAGTGTGGAGAACAAAATTATAGGTCAAATTGATCACCAAACCTATAAGGTAGGCCGTATAATAATTCTCGCGACCAAATACGAATTCTGTAAGGAGAAAGATGATCAAAAGCGCAAGACCCAAACCTGTCACGCCGATAACAAGAAAATGAATATACTTATACCTAATAAGGAGGTCTAAGACAAAGGGTGGAGAGCACAGCTTTTTAAAAGTGATCTCTTCCCTTCTCCAAAAGGTTCTCAGTCTTAGAGGAATATTGTCAAACATCCTGAGATTATACGCCAAATAAAAAAGGGGCGCGACAACCGGTCGCGCACCTTACTCTCCAGAGGAAAGGGAGGAGGGCTAGGAATCTTTTTTCATTCTTATCGCCGGATTCCCAACGTATATACAGGAAGGTTCAGTACTTTTTGTAACCACCGCTCCGGCCCCGATCACGGAGCCCCTTCCTATTCGCACTCCCGGAAGTATCGTAGCGTTTGAACCAATCACAGCCTCTCTCTCAACGAGGGTCGTTTCAAGAACCCATTCGTCATAGCTTGTGATCAACCTTCCCTCGTCATTGACAGCACGAGGATTTCTGTCGTTAGTGAATACCACGCCGTGACCTATGAATGCACCGTCTTCAATGACAACACCCTCACAGATAAAGGCGTGACTCTGTACCTTTACCCTTTCACCGATAACGACATTCTTCTGGATCTCGACAAACGGCCCGATTTGAGTCTCACTTCCGATCTCAGCGCCGTATATGTTGACCAGATCAGGACGAGGGATTTTTACTCCCTCTCCGATCGTGTTTCCTGAATCCTCCAGGATTCTCTCAAGGCACAGACGCTGATATTCCTCAATCATGGGCGTCTCCTGTTGCTTTCTCTAGCTAGTTTAGTACCGCATTTCTAGATTACTGTCAACGTCCCATCTTGTTACGGACATGCACAAACAACCACTCAAGAGCAATGGCTACAAATATGAAGTAAAACGGCAAAATTGGAACACGCAGCCTTCCAACCATACCAAGACCCGCAACTGAAGAAATAAGAGCCGTAAGAGCTATAACAAACAGTAACAATAGGGCAATTTTATTCTTACGCATAAGAAACGCCCCCATCAATGAAAGAATGAAGAGTGAAGTAGACCACACTCTTTCAAGTACAGGCACAAAATAAACCCTTTTCATTTCGTTGTAGATGTCACCAATTCCTGCAAACCCACGATTAAGAAGCGCCTGTGTCGGAGAAAGTTGGCGTTGTATCTTTGGAATGATTTTTACATGCTCAAGACGGGCTTGGTATGATGTGTTCAAAAAGAAATTAAACAATACGACAGTTTCCATTTTAATAACTGTATCCAGGTTCGACATGATTTCATTAAGCGAGTACGCTTTTAAGACATCAGATGATTCAGGGCTATCAAGTTCTGCTCGAGAAATGCCTAGCTCTTCTTTTGCAAACACCTTGAGATTTTCTTTTTCCACCTGTAGTACTGAATTGTTCTGTATTGAACGAATGCTTGAGATATAGTCAGTGTAGACATTTCTCCAGCCCGAAGCCGTCAGCGCATATACTCCACTTTCATCTTTTACATGATTCATCCAAGGAATAAGAAGGATGAAAAGAGTTAGGCCTGTAACTACAACAAATTGCGCAGAACCTTCTTTTTTAACAAGTAAGTACGCGATCAATATCAAGAAGGCAGCAATGTAGACAAGATACAGCACGGGTCTGACGTAGAGAGAAAGAGCTATAAGAAGACCGGCGCACAGGGCGCTAAGCACACTCCTCTGCTTAAGCGAATATATGAAACAAGCAATTCCTGGAACCGTGAGAAGCATAAAAAGTCCTTCGGTATGCCCTGACCAGTAAGAAAGAAACGTAAGTGGTTCAAGAACATACACCCACGTAGCGATAATTCCAATACTTGCTCTGAAGAGCGTTGAACCGATGAAGAAAATCAGCGGTGGAACTATCAACGCTTGCAAAATTCCCAGAACAAAAAAGTATGAAAATGAAAGCAGGCCGTCCTCAATAAAGTGAGACATTAAATATGGCATTCCAGGTGTTCTAAACAACTCTGGCCTCACTTCTCCGTACCTCTCGTAGGTAAATCCGCGCCCTTCACTTATATGTACTGCCAATTCTTCATACACGATTGCGTCCCCCCAAATGACTGCTTCGTGTCCTCCTTGCACTGCGATCCATGAAAGTCCGGCTAGTTGAATGACCAAAGAAAACAATACTGCTATATATACTGATCTTGGAATGTGTTTGAATATGCTTTGTAGACGTTTCATACTCTCAAATCTTTTCTATCTTGTGGTTTAAGCATTTGTTCTACTCAAAAAAGACATAATTGTCTCCGCTCGTTTCCCCCATGAAAACTGTTGTACGTGTGTGTATCCTGCATCCACTTGTGCTTTCGAAATCTCTTTTGATGCCAGAACCTCATTTATCACAGTGCTAAAGGAAGCGGGGTCATCCGGAGTTGTAAATCGTACATGCTCCTCACTTACAATATCTCTAACTGATGGTATGTCTGAGGCAACAATCGGTGTCTTAGAAACCAAGTACTCAAAAAGTTTAACTGGGGATGTTTCATATTTTGATGCCACATCCTTTGCGGTATTCGGCAACACCAGAACATTAGCAGATTTAGCAAAGTATGGCATCAGTTCATGAGGTTGTCTGTTTATAAAATGAACAGTACTGTATCCCTTTTTCCTCGCAAACTCTCTCAAACACTCCTGCTCCTTCTCCGGTCCTCCAACAAAATACACATCGCCTTTTATCTCTTTTGCTGCTTCAGCGAGTGTGTACACTCCTTTCCAGCGGTAGAGAGTACCAATATACAGCACAATATTTTGATCTTTTGGTAAACCAACTTTTTTCCTTGCATCCTGTCGTGAAACCGGAATATCGAACTGGCTCAGGTCTACTGCATTTGGTTGCCAGAGTAATTTGCCTTCATTAATTCCATATGTATCTCGAATACGCCTCAGTTTAATACTATTGGTCACAATGAATCCACGTATATGCTTAAATACTTTCTTTGTGATAAATGAGAACTTGGAATCATAGAAATCATGGATTTCCAGATACAAAGATCTAACTTTACCGGCCACAAAATAGAGATCCCTTGCATCATGTGCGTAGAAAACGGAATCAGGTTCTTGCACTGCCCGTTTTACAATATTTCGAGCATATGAAAAGACCATTAATTGAAAACCGATCTTGTCGTTTAGGTGCATAATATCTATGCATGGAATTTTCACTATCTTAAATTTTTTTTCGACGTTGTGATATTCAAAGGGATCATCAGCGATGTGGTTTTTTCTGTTTGGCACCCAAAGCTCAACCTCAATTCCCTTGTCTGCAAATGAGGCGCACGTATTCATGGCAAATTGTGCATGAGTTTTTTCAGCCGGATATCTCCAATGTGAAAGATAGACAAGCTTCATGCTACTTACTCTTTAGAACAAAGAAGTGATGATAGTCGTTTTCAAAAGGAACGTATTCTCTTTCAATGACAAAAAATTTCTCGAGTATTCTTCGAATTTTTTTGATACCGTATCCCTTTTTTCCTATCTCCCAATAATGCTCTCCGTTAAAGACGTGTTCACGGGGATATGGAATTTTACATGCCCACCTCTTTCTTTTGAGAAAAGGAATCTTAAATGAAAAAGAGACCATTGGCCCAAAGTGAGGTAAGCTAAGAAGCACTACACCCTTTGAGACCCGCTTCAACTCTTTAAGTGCTTTCTCAAATTGTTCAAACGGCAAGTGTTCCAATACTTCAAACGCACACGTTACATCAAACGAATTGTCCTCAAGTGGGATATCGGAAACACTTCCAAGAACATCTGGGTGCAAATCCTCTGCTATATCAAGGCTTGTATGCTTAATGTCAGTATTGTTTGAAAGATATGAACGGAGCACTCCGTCTCCTCCACCAACTTCGAGTATTGTGTGTGGTTTTTGTGCGATCGTCTCTTTTATCTGATAGTAGTAACTTCCCCACCTGTCAGGACCACAGTACTTCTCAAAACTGTAATGTTCTTTATCTACCTGCTTCATAATGCTCCATTATTCTTTTTACAAGACCTTCAACATCAAACTCGTCATACATCTTTTGCCGGAGTGTTTGCAACATCTCCTCTTTGTCCGGTCGAGACACAATCGCAAGAACTTTCTGTGCAAATTCCTCTGCGTTCCTTCCAGTATACATCAAGGCCTCACCGTACTCTCCAAAGTATTTGCGAAATGCCTCATTTCTTACGAGTACCGGAATTCTTGCCGACATTGCCTCAAGCACAACCTTATCAACACCTCCGTCAGGGGATGCATTAATAAGAATCGTTGCATTACAGTAATACGGCAAGATGTCTTTATTAGGGACACTCCCAACAAATGTAACATTTTCATTCAGATCGAGTGAACTAATGCGCTTCGTGAGTTCGCGGTAATACAATTCATCGTCCTTTGAGGATGTTCCTCCAACAAACTGTAATTCAAAGGGTTGTTGTGCGCTTTCTTTAAGTGCGCCTGCAAGATCAACGAGATCCATGCAATTTTTTATCCTCGTAATTCTTCCTATCGAGACAATGCGTAACGTTTCATCTTCTTTTTCCTTAGAGCAAATAAACTTTTTTGTATCAATGCCGTGACCAACAACTTTTTTCTTGTTTGTATTGATTCGAAAACTATAATCTGATGCGGTGAAGACCATGCTCGAGAAAAATGTTGCTATCCTCAACTTCAGATCCACTTTGCGATGCGTATACCACATCATCACAAATTTATTGGTCAACTTCCAGTACAGTCCACCAAGAACACCATAAATAGGATTCATATGAATAAACACCGTATCATACGAATCACTGTGTTTTCTTATGTATTTATAAAAGTTTCGAACATACATGAGTCGCGAAACTTGCTTTTCTTTTCCCAGAGAGTACACCGAAACATTTTCCGGAAGTGAGTGTTCACCTTCTTCAAGACACACGACAATAATTGAATGTGCGTGTTGAGCAAGAACTTCCACCCAACGATGAAAAAAACCGAGGATGTCGTCCCCTTTATCTATTTTTTGAGTGAGCAGCAAAAGTTTCATTGCATTAATGGTAGTTTTAGTTGGAGACCTTGTTACTCAAGTCTCCGCATACACCCTTAAGGAAATAGCGCACAACACCATGCCACCGGTCTTCAAGACCATTGAAATGGTTTGTTCCTCTCCAACCTTGGCAAATAAAGCCTGTCCTCTTATTTATCATATGCACTCGGTGATGCTTTTCTTATAGCTTTTCAAATAGCTTTCCTTTCGTGGCAGAGCGCTAATAACATCAATAAATGCCTCTTCTCCGAGTTTAGTGATTTTGTCCTTGTTCTCTATTGCAATAGACAGTCTGCTTTCAATGCAACGCGCATCTCCTACTGGACAAACAAGTGTATTCTTCTCGTGTAATACTTCTCCGATAACACCGACATCTGTAGTGATGATCGGACATTTTGCTTGCGCCGCCTCAATAAGTGTTAAGCAGTAACCCTCATGGTTTGAAGTATTCAGAAATACATTTGCACTTTTCATGTATGAGACAATATCCCTTTGCCACCCAAGGAATATAACATGCTTTGTAAGATTTAGTTTCGCCACAAGACTCTCCAGAGAGGAGCGTCTACTACCTTCCCCCAAAATAAGAAGGCCTGCTCCCGGATGCCGTTCTACTATCTTTTTGAATGCCGCAAGCGCCATTTCAATATTCTTTACCTGCTCAAGACGTGAGGTCATAAGCGCTATAAAATCAAATTGCGAGTATTTCTTATGGAGATCAAAAGCAATTTTTCTGTTTTGAATGTCATTGAACTCAGCAATAGGAAGTATCACTACGGGCACATTGGGGTTGAAATACTTCTTTACACTTTTCTTGATGCGCATCGAAACGACCCGTATGCAGTCAGCCTGTGGTATTGTTATGCGCCCAATTTTTAAACGAATCCGGTTTAGAAACGACTCTTCCTTGAAATACGGGCTCCAAAAATCACCGTGCATCTGAATATTGAAAGGAATATTCATCCTTTTCTTCATAAGATAGCCCACAAGTCCTGTCTCAAACGGGTCTTGAGTGCTTATGACCCACCCATCCGCATTCTGTTTCACAATATCCTTTGCAATGATGTATGCATTTAAAACATAGTCGAATTTTGTAAGTGCATTGGTAGGATAGAGCAGTACCTTATCAGACAAGCGCATTTCCTTTAACCGGTGTGTTTTGAGGGAAAAAACTACTACGTGCAGTTCATCAAAAAGCTCTCCATACTCGGCCATGCGTATTGCAACATCGCTTCCTTTCTCAAACAACTTTCTGTCTGTAGATATCATTAACACCTTCATATCACTTCAGGACTTTGACCAACTCGTTGATCATTCTTTCTTTTGAGAAGCTCTTTACAAAGTCGCAAGCATTGCTTGTGATGTACTGAGCGGCATCCTTGTCTTTTAGAAGCTTCAAAATACGCTTTATAAGAGCGGTCTTATCGTTATATTCTACCAAATACCCTGTTTTACCATCCTCAATGATCTCTGGATTACCACCGACAAAAGTACTGACAACAGGTGTGCCCACAGCCATACACTCGAGTAATTGATGTGAAAGTCCTTCATAAAAAGTATTCAGCACAAAAACATCTGCCGCTTTTATGTAATTGTGAAGCGTCGTCTTATCAAGTTCTCCGGTAAGCACAACAGACTTATCCAACCCCTTCTTCGTAATGATGTCCTGTAACTGTTGTTCCTCCTGTCCGCTTCCTGCAATGAAGAGTTTTGCATTGGGTTGATCTTTGATGATGTCCGACATGATCTCGATAAGCAGATCAAACCCCTTCCAAGGGACCAGCCTTCCGGCAGACATGATGACATCTCCTTTAAGATGCATCATTTGACGTAACACTTCGCGGGAGGCAAGGCCGTCGGGCGCACTAAACGCATTATAAATAACCTGCACCTGTTCAGAGTCTATCCCCCAGTGCATAACCACTTGCCTTAGATATTGACTTGGAACTATAACGAGATCAGCGTCGCGTGCGGTAAACGTCTGGATGCGTTTCAAAAGATTTACAAAAAAAGGATAATCAGTTCCTTTTTTTGAAAACGTATCAAGAGACTCGCTTACTCCATAACGTGCTGTGCCCTGTTCCCACGCATAATCCCCCGCAATACGAAGAAGAAATCGCTTATTGAGCATGCGAGCGGTAATGGCAGACGGAAACCCCACACTTACCGGATCCAGTGCGTATATGGTGTCGGCAGGAATCGCTTTTGCAAGGATATAGAAAAAATAGACAATATGACGAAGAATGCGCGGCAAAAATCTAACAGCACGAAACGGCACTACCGTAAGGGTGATGCCTCGCTTTGGCAACTCTTCTTCGAGTATTCTTGTATACGTGGCAGGACCGCCAATTTCGGGGCTATAGAGTCCCGTAGCAATCAGCACGTGCGGTTTTTTGGCTTCTTTCTTCATCCGACTGGAATCAGCTACATTCAAACCCCACAAAACCCAAACATGTAAGGGGATTTATATGGACACCATACTATAACCACAAGGCAAAGCAAAGGTGTTACAGCTTCTTCCGTGTTGTCCGCCGAAGGTTGCCCGGAACCAGCAGGCGGAGCTTCGCTATAAATGCGCTCATGTTCTTAAACATTGAAATAAGAGCAATTGAGTAGAATGATTGGAACTTCATGAGCGGCAATATTCCCTTGATGATCTTTCCTTTTGCATTTATGGTTACCGTGCTGTTCTTTAGTACAAACTCTCCTGCTTTTAATTTTGCAATGATATCTTGAAGTTTGTTTGGTCCTTCCAATACAATGTTTGGGCTTATAATCTGTTCTTCGCGATGAAAATCAATACTGGCATAGGTCAAAGTGTTTGCGCCACGAGCTCGAAGACCCTGCAGAGAATTGAGGACTTTCATTCGCGGAGCGCGTTTGCCATCATATTGAGAATTCCATATCTCAATGCCATCGATCACATTCTTGAGAGCATCGTAGAGTAGATATTTATTTCGATGTGGATGCGCCCACACCACAAGCTCAGCATATTTCTTCCATTTCAACAGGTTCTCGGCAGAATTGGATCCGGCTTTTACAAAATGACTGGTGCCGATCATCAATACGTGAGCATCCCGATACGTTACTTCAAACCCCGGAATGAGCGTGATCTGTGAGTCAGATAAATTATGGCATTCTTTTATAAAACGCTCCCCATCTTCTTGCTCAATAAAATCCGAGCGCTCGGTAATAAGAGCAAAATCAATATTACGCTCGATCAGGAATTCTTTGAATTCACGAAGGGATAATGTCCCGCTATAAGAGTGTGTTGTGCGTAAATGTGAAACGCCAACCAGAATCATGATACGAGCTTGTGCATACTATCTACTATTTCCATCAAAAATGGTTTCATGTCATTCTTTTGTATGACATCATACCGAACATTTCCCGTTCCTAAAAACGTATTCAAGGCCTCAAACCGCTTTGGATATATGGTCGGACGAAGCGGGTCGCGGGCGAATAAGACCCGAAGTAAATGACGAATGTCCCCCAAAAAATGACGTGAAGTGACTTCGATCTTATACCCCTCGCTTTTTACTTGTTTACCCTGGGCCAGTTCATAGTACATATAAGGAAAATCCACTCCGGCAAAATATGCAAGTGGAAGTGACCCCCAGAACCTGCCGTTTATTTCCATAAGCGTCGGCTCACCACTTCGTGCATCAACTTTGAATTCAACCATCATCACCCCATGCCATGACAAGGTTCGGGCAAGAGTGCGCGCCTGTTCTTCCAATACATGAGCAAGTGGTGTATTTCCGATCGTTGTCTTGACCACCGATGCACCACCGGTCGGAGACATAGAGCGAATGCGTTTGTGCATCGAAAGCGCTCGCACATCGCCCTGATCAACAAGTAATTCCACACCATATTCGGCACCTTTAAGAAACCTTTGAATAAGCGGTATTTCTCCTGACTCTGTAAACACTCGTGCACAATACGCACTTAGATCGGCCGGGGTATGCACTATTTTTACTACACCTCTGTACCCCACCCCCTCCTTCCAGGAGGTCGTACGTCGGGGTTTTACTACAGCCGGATACGACAAGGTATGTGAAAGTGCTGAAATGTCATCAAGATCATCAAGAGTGTGTGTCGTAGGTATCTTTATACCGTGCTCTTTGGCAAGAGCCAGTGTCTTTGCTTTGTTAAACGCGGTATCCATATGCTCGGGAGAACCAAGCAGAAGCGTTGCAACCTTGTTCAGCCGATCGCGATGCTTTATGATCGCCGCAGATGTAGTATCAGAAAATGCATACACAAGAGGCTTGTCGCCTAATCTTGCGCATTCGCGTTCAAGCTCTGCGATAAACGAGTCCTTATTGCGAAGTGGTGATGTGTATATAAAGGTATCTGTGGTATAACGACTATGAAATCCGGGTGCTGTCTTTCGCTCCCCGCCAACAGAGAACTCAACCCCTTTCACGCCAAGGCTACGAACTGCGCAAAGTGCACTTTTTAAATGTCCGTCAAGAATGATCGCTTTCATATGTTATACATCTGTTTGCTATTTGTTCCATGGTCATTATTTCCAGTTTCCCCTCGTCTCTTTTTTGTGTTGCCTCTTGCAAGATCTTTTCAAGTATCTTGAATTGAGTATCTGTATCATACGAAAAATTTGACGGATGAAACCAAAGGTGGAACACCTCTTTCTCTTCTATTGCTCGCTTGATACCATATTTTGCCTTTCTAACCATCGTGCCCTTCGTAACCAACTTGCGCAGACCGTTTCTTCCTAAAAGAAGCATCGAGTCAGGAATATTGATAAGTCCGTGTAATGACCTGCAAGCGGAGGACGTACGTCCAAGAGGAACATAATAATCAACGAGCCGCGCAAGACGTTTCCCCCAGCCCGGATACGCATCATACCACTTCCTGCTGTTACCGCGATAGTTGGAAAAACCATTTACTTTGAGATGTCTATGGTACCCTTCCACATTCCGCGGAAACACGAAAGATGCAAGCGGTATATTGTGTATGTGATGTACACGACCAAGGTTCTTGAGATCTGCCCTTATCGCTTCTTCGTGCGTATTGTGTTCATCGTACAAAATGTGTGCATACGAATGACTTGCAACATCGTGTCCCGCACTGTTTGAGCGTATGAGTGACAGTATATTTTCCGCATCAAACCAGAGCGTGTTGGCATAATCACCTTTAGCCGGATGATGCTGAAACCAGTCTTTTTTTTCTTGTTTGTAAATGGGGCGCGGATATTCAGGATGCGGTATTCCATCTTCACTCCATGAACATTCCCTATCAATGAGATGGCCGACAATTGCCCATGTCACTGGAACGCTATATGTTTCAAAGAGTGTCAGCAATCGCCGCACGATTAAAGCTTCTTCCCGAATTCGCTTTTCATCCTGCAAAGAGAGCTCGTGATCGGCGTATCCCCACGCAAATTCATGGTCAATAGAGATAACAAACTGTCCCTTGGCAAGCATATGTCAAACTAATCTTTCGAATTTACCCACCAAGTCCCTGTATTCATCCAAAAGTGGGTGCCGCCACTTTACATCCTCAAACATTTCTATCATTTTCATCTCAAACCATATTCGCTCACTCTTCCCTCTGCCGAACCGATCCCATATTTCCGCCCCAATCAGACCATATGCAACGAACATATTTTCCATATTGTGTACTTTGTCCCCAAGAGAAACTGCTTTAACATCATCGGAGCCCTTTCGTACAAGTTCGATATACGCAAGCTTTCTTTCCCTCCAAGGTAATTCTTTATTCTCGGTGAGTCCTTTTACAATATTTACAACCGAATCGCCCAATTCAGTTTTGATCCGACTCTCAGTAATAGAAGTATCCTCCAAGAGATCATGAACAAGTGCTGCCGCAACAACATGATCCTCGAAATCGTATTTGAGCAACTTCACCGCAACAATAAACGGATGAACAACATAGGGGGCACCATGCAACCGCTTTTGTCCTTTATGTCCTTCTACGGCCAGCATTGTAGCTTTTTCTATCAGAGACAGTTCCATATACTCATTTTAAGCTTTGTTGAGTTTGTTGAATAGATCTTGCATGGAATTGACAATTTTCTCCCAATCATAAACTTCTAGAACCATATCTTTGGCGTTTTTTTGCATGTGCTTTTTTCGTTCTGATGGATATGCTAGCGCTTTTGAGATCACGTTTGCGATGGATTCCACATCTTCAGGCTCACACATAAACCCTGTTACTGTATCTTTTAGGAAATCAGGAATGCCGCCAACAGGAGTTCCAATCGTTAGAATTTCTGCAGCCATCGCTTCCAAAAAAGCATTCCCCAAACCCTCAGTTAATGAGGGGCGAATAAAAACATCCGAGGCTTTAAGTAGTTTTGGTAATTTTTCGATTTGCACAAACCCTAAAAATCGAACTCTAGACCCGAGTTCAAGGGTTTTTACTTTTTTTCTTAACTCATTCTCAAGTGAGCCACTCCCACAAATAACTAAACATGTTTTTTTAGGAAGCAATTGGAGTGCACCGATAATATCTCCCACTCCATTTTTCTTTTCAAGACGAGAACTTGTTATGACCACATCGGCATCAACAGGAAATCCGAAATCTCTCCGCGTTTTTCTGAGTTCTTTATCACTAAACTTTTTGGTAAAAGCCGAAACATCCACCCCGTTTGGAATAACATCAGAAAACCTTCCTGAAAATCCCATTTCAATTCCCCAATTACGAAGAAAGTGAGATATTGGTTGCAACCCGTCGGCTGTTCTAAAAATGTCGTTGAACTGACCTCGTACATATTTCACTTTGTCCAAAATATGCGCAATATCATCCCCTTCTTGTAAGGTCAGTAAAAACGGAATGCCAGCCCTTTTCTTGACCCGAACTGCGGAAAACGCTCCGTATGAAGCCATAACAGACCACACAATATCGTGATGATATTTACGAAACAACCTTAAAGCCTTGACGTGACCAAAAAGAGCAAGTATTAAGCCATCAACTTTCGGTATACCGAAACCCAACCTGTGGATCCTAACATTCTTCACTTGTTCATATGTAGATGCCTCCCGGCGTAAGCGAGCGCAAACCAGATCAAATTGTATGTCAGGCAGTCGCTTAGTGATCTCACCCATTGCACTTTCAGCTCCACCTGCAGGGTAAAGGTGATCGTCAGTTGAAAAAACTAAAATGTTCATTTAACTTTGTTGATTTAACAATGTGGTATAAACAAACCTTATTTGATTTGCAAATGCATCCCCATTTCCAAATGATCTTCGACCCTCGATACGATTTCCCAAATTGCTCAGATGATGTCCTTGCGAAGTGGTAGAAGCATATACCTGATCCGCACCTTTAATGATCGTGTTGAATATAAATCTGGATACTGGTGACAATTGTTCAATATCCTGATCCGCAAGCGTAATGAGAAGTGGTAAATCTGTTTTTTTTCGGTTTAAGAGGGCGGTTAGTGCGCCATAGCTTGCAAATAGAGACCACCCAAAAAGATAACTCTTTTCCTGCACAAGAGTCCGAACCTTTTTTGAACCTAAAACAGGTAATAGATATTTGTCCAGATGATTGCCATATCCGACCTTATGAACAGTAACGTTTTGAGGAAGCAATTTCTCGTCATTAATAGTATTAGAAAAACGAGTTGTTATTACGTCAAAATGTAAATTTGGCATCTTTTCTATCAACAATCGCAATGCTTTTTCTGCGGGTCCTTCGTCAGGATAGAAGGTTGTTGAAAATACAAGAATGTTTTTTTGCGATTCTTTTTTTCTTACAACAGCATTTTTGAATTCATAAATATCATCTTTAAGCGATCTTCTTGCATGCCATCCAAGTGCTTTTGTTTTCCCACTTTCAACCGGAGATGTATTACGATTTCCCTTTCTTTCCGGTAGCATAACAATCTCGCCTCCAAAAAGCTCCGCGACTTCACGTATTGTATATGCTGTATCACTTCCTATCCCGTACCCATCGCCCCTACCTTTTTCTCCGACAAGAAACAAACCTTCGACAATATCGTTTACGTGTGTAAAATTCCTTTTTTGGGTGCCTGGCGAAACAACAGTAATTGGTTGCCTATTTTTATATTCCTCCTTGAAAATACCTATAACGGTTGCGTACGGCCCATTCGATATCTCACGCGGACCATATACATTGTAAAAATATGTGATCGCATACCGAATTCCAAACCACGAGGCGTAATTTTTCACCAATTCTGTATTTGTTGCCTTAACCCAGGCGTAAGGACTTTGATCCCTTCCAAGACCATCATCACCAAATTTTGTACTGGATCCGGCATACACAATTTTGCAATCATTGCGCCTGCAAAACTCCAGAACGGCAAAAGTACCGTATTTGTTGAAGTCCCAAACTTTTTCTATATCCTCAAAACTTTGCTCTACCCGAGCATATTCTCCTAGATGATATACGATGTCGGGACACACTGTTATGTGGTCTTCAATATTTTTTGTATGTCCCTCAACATATTCAACCCCAGAAATATGATTGTTTTTTGAACCTGTGAAATAATTATCGAGTGATATGACCCGATAGCCTTCCTTCTTTAATCGTTCGCACAGATGCGAGCCAATAAATCCTGCTCCACCAGTTACGAGTGCTATTTTTTTACGGTTCATGGGGTTTAGAACAAGGTCTGTAAATATTAGTTTCTATAGAGGTCATTGTACTCTAAAAGGAAAAGCCCCCAAAGGGGGCTTTTCGAGCGTGGATTAATCATCTCATTTGCCTTTCATAGTCATCTATCAATGCACTGAGGTCATCGTTGACATCAAAGGCCACACCATCATCTCCGGCATGTAAGAACTGAAACAAGCGCGCAACAGTGCGGTGAAATGGAACGAGTGGCAGATCGCCCCTATGAGGTGGCTCCACAACGACCACATCTGAGGGGAGCGCCCCAGCAAAACCAATTCTGGTTCCATACGGTATCAAGTCAAGATTTAAACCTAACCCGTGCAAGGTAGCAAAAAAGGTGGAGAAACAGCGTTGTATGTGAGTGGCCGACGAAACCGGAATAATCCGATATATTTCGAGCTTTTTCTTCAGACAAAAAGCAACGGCATTTTCAACCTCTTCTCGAAGGTTTTGTGAACTCTTATCGATGATTGATTTCTCAAGCAAAAGCTTTTTTAGTCGTTCTTTTTGCCTATAATACCTGATCTTTCGGCCCCGCGAGTCAGTTGCTTTACAGATAAGGTCGTGGAGCTCATCGATACGGTCACATGCCAGCTTGTGTGCATACTCTGACTCATACAGACCCTTTCTCTGTGAAGCGCCGGTTCCCCAAAACATGTACAATGCTTCGTGAGCCAGCGCTTGTTTGAGAGCAAATGGTATCACCCCAAGCTCCCCCTTTTCAGGATATCCGAACGCAATTTCCTCCCAATTCAGCGCTCGAAGATGGCAACCGTGCACTACGACTAAAGCGGTCATGACGTTCTCCTTAATAAACCAATGTTCTGGGGAAATCTTGCATTATGAAATACCATTTGTCAATGTTACTCCAAAATCGTGAAATCGTCTGCTTTTGGCTGTTTCTGTTTTTTACTGCCGCGTCCTTCATGGAATCGGGGCGAAGAAAGCACTACAAGCGAGGCAACCGCAATAAGGCTTATCAGTGCCACAACCCATTTCAGTGAATCCTTTGAATCTGCGGTATTGGAAAGAGCGATCGTGGTTGTCGCAAGCGATAAGTCAGGTGTGACCACCTCCTCGGGCATCTCTTCAACGTTTTCTTCAAACACATCAGTGGCTTTCTCATACACATATACATACTCAATTGGTTTTTCCATAGCAACATTCGTTTCGATTTGTTCCTGTTGCGGCTGTCGCAAAAACGAGTGCGCAACGAGACCGTTCGGATAGAGGAGTGGAAGTTGTCCCAACTCGTCTACGAGTAGGTGTGTTGCAGAAGAGGGGAAAAGGGCCTTCATATGTGCGCCGATCAACGTATTCTTGGGAAAAGTGAAATAAGCATTCTTATACTTCAAGCGCCAATATGAAACATCAAGGTCAACAGTGCTCCTGTTTTCAATTTCTATCTTTCCTCGATCAGCAAACACAATGGCAACATCCACTTCATTTACGAAAACCTGTATCGAATCAGTGTCACTATATTCTCCGGAGGCAACGGTAAGTGTAGCAGTATACGTCGAGGGATGAGTATACGTATGGGTGACATTTTGTCCTTCTTTTGTGTGTCCGTCCCCAAAATTCCACACATATCGGGCATTCGACAACAATGTATTCTCAAGCCCATACCCCTTTCCTTCAAAGAAAACGAGTGATGACGCGACCGCTACTTTATCGGACCCACCATACGCACGAATCTTTTGCTCTCTGTGCGGAGCACCTGTCGCCCTGCTCTCTGTCGTGGTGGTACTTACTTCCCCCACCTGTATTATTTCTTGCTCTTGTTCGATTTGTTCGTTTGGTGCAAGCGGTGTGGGAGTAGCCTCGATCCACGACCCCGCAATGAGTTGTAATGAATTTCCGTTCCCTGCCGCCCCCATTTCAGAGTTATATGTAACGCGTTCAATCTCATTCCCTTCCCCGTCGAGCAACAACAGTGTATCGGTCGTATTGGCAAGACTCATGACAGTATCAATAACACCCTCTTTTTTGCCGTATGTTTCGATGTCGCTTACAAGCAACGCAAACGCGCCAGAGCCAATAGTCAAGTCTTCACCGACGAGCGTGTGATTCGAGCCATCATTAAAACGCCAGTCGCTCAGATCAATTGACTCACTTCCACCATTGTAGATTTCAACCCACTCACGCTTACTATCAGACCCCTCAAGATCATACATGATCTCGGTTATCTGTACGTATGCGTATGAAATTGTCGGTGAAAGTAATAGGCTTAAGAGAAATAAGCCTCGTATCATGTGTATCTAGTTCCCTTCTACATCGAGCACGCGCTTTAATTCCTTCGAGGACACCTCCCCGCTTGGCGCGTTTGCTTCTTCCTTTGTATCACGAGATTTGTCTTGACGTCCAGTTTCTTTTTTACTCTTTTGCTCGTTTTGCAAAACAGTGTTTTCTTCTTTTTTTTGCGTTTTCAGTATATCTGCAAGTGCACTTTTCAGATCCTCTTTATTCTTCTCCACATCAACCTTTTTTTTCGGCGGTAAGTTGTTTTTCTGAAGCTGCTTTTGTTCCTTCTTTTGCGTTTCTTGTTTTTCTTCCTTCTTTGCGGGAACCCCCATAGTTGCTACAATATCCGTCAGTTGATCCTTATGACGAGACGCTTCGTTCTCTTTGAATACTTGTTTTTGCAGTTCGGCTTTTTGATGTTTTTTCTGCTCGGGTGTTGGTGATTTCTTTTTTCTTTGCTCCGACTTCTTTTGTCCGGCAGCACTTGCATCCTTATGAGCCTGTTTTCGAGCTTCTTCATATGCGGTGTGTTCTTCGTGAATCGCTGTTTCTATAGTGTGTCGATCTTGGGTATACTTTTTCCGAGAATGATCAATCACCTGCTGTTTGAAGGAGATCTCCGGCCGATCAAGGGGAGGCAGGGTTGTGGCGGAAAACGGTTGGGAACCCATCCCGTCGATCATAAGTTTGAGATAGATCTGATACTTACCAAGATTCACCAGATCATCTGCATAAAACTGGGGGGAAAATTCTTTTTCCAGGACATCGGCATCATATGCGCCCACTCGAAAAGTGATCATAGTACCGACGTTGCCAAAAACGGCCGCACGTACTTCGTCGCTCATTTGTTCGATGTACTGATGCGCAATGGTCAGATTGAGTTTGTATTTTCGGGCTTCGGAGAGAATATCGGCAAAACTCTTATTTGCAAACGATTGAAACTCGTCGACATAGAAATAAAAATTTGGCAGTTTCCCGAGCGCA
>JANQMM010000028.1 GCA_028280145.1 Minisyncoccota bacterium
GGTATCGGCTGCGTATACTGCGTTCACTGAATCACGTGCCGATGTCGTGATGTTGAATTGCTTTACGATAAAATTAAGTAACGTGAGTCCAACCGCCATAACAATGCTGAGTACCAACACAGCAAGCAGTAACGTCATTCCTTTTCTTTTCACCGATTGATCTTTCATACTACATACCATTCCAATTGAATATTCTCTCTCTGATCTCGTAGGTATACGGAATATTTTTCGTTGTCCACGTCACCGTCACCCGAATTTCAGCTTCTCTTCCAGCAAGCACTTCGGCAACATCCACTCTTCGGGTAAACGATGTATTTTCGATACCCGCACCACTAAATTCTCCAAACAAGTTGTTTGCTGTGTCATACTCGACCACCGGACAACTCCCTGCACAGTCAACACCGACATCTGCACCCACACCAAACGGAGCAACCTCAAGCACGTCATCAATGATGCACCCGTCCCCGTCCGTGCAATTGCCTAAATGTGTAAGCCACGAATCGCCGCGCAATATATTGGTGTCACGCACATAGCGAATATACTCAACGCCTTCTTGGGCGAGGTAATATGCGGTCATCTGATCCTGAGCAATATTTGCCGCCTTGATCCCGTTAAAGACAGCTGTTATTGGTCCTGCAATGCCAATGGTAAGAATTGAGACCGCAACAAGCGTCTCAATTATGGTAAATCCTTTTGTTGAAGTATTTTGCATGTTATAAGTCAGGGAATCGTTGTGTTACAGTGGTCTGAATCGTAAACGAGGAGTCGATACCTGGATTGTTTCCGGCAGTACCAGAGATCACCAGTGTTGCACGCGGCTGTTCGCTGTCGGCAGGAGAGGGCGCGCTGCCTTGTACATAAACATCAAAATCAGTAATAGTAATATTCGATCCGGTCATAGCGACATAGTTGGCTGCATTCGTCGGGTCAGGACAATCGATACCGGTACTTCCACAGCGCTCAAGTCGTCCGGTGTTAAGTCGATAGACCATTACACTTCCTTCACTTGTCGTAAAGGCAATTTCCGAGCCCGGCCCGCCGCCGCCAGGCGGACAGTCGCCGCCTCCGTCACAACTATAGTTGCTTCCCACCCGCAACTCGCGTGTCATACTTTCAAGGGCAAAACCAAGTGCGTCCGTTGCGCCCACAAGCGCACGAGCCTTTTTATTACCATCAACAACCGCGATCATGGCACTTATTGCACCAACAGCAACAAATGCAAATAATGCTATTGCGACAACCAATTCGACGAGTGTAAATCCTTTTGTTTGTACTGTCATGTTTTGCTGCATATTATTGTACGCTCACGAATCCTGTGGAAAGAATGCTGATATTTCGTGTCACACCTGTCGGGCTTTGTAACGTAATGATTGCTTCCTGATAATTCGTTCCGCCAGCACTACCGGTCCCTACAAAATGTGCATCCGGCTTTGGTCTATCGAAAGCAACATCGACCACATCAACCTCGTTGGTTGAAAAACAATCAGTATCAGCCCCACCACTGTCGACCAAACACACATCCATAACACTAAAACCACTACCCAGATCAAACACTTCAAGCTGTACCCCGCCATTTAAAGCGTCATACTCGTACCCGTTTACAGAGCGATCGGCATCCTGATAGATAAAATAACGCGTTGGAGTTGCTTCGTTAAAATTAATGCCGTAACTGACTTCAAATTGCCCTCCACCTCCTTCTCCACGCACATTGAGACCATATGATTGAGCAAGTTTTACTGAAAAAGCAACGTCTTGTGCAAGATTCTCAAGCTCAAGTTTTTTCTCGAAACCGCGATAGTTCGCAACAGTAACCGACGTCAGAATCCCGATGAGCGCAATAACAAGAATGACTTCGAACAGGGTAAAACCTCTCTTAACGTCCTTTGGTTTCTGTCCCCTTTGCATGTTTATAGTATAAAGAGTGCCAAGTTAAACTCAAAATAGAAAACAATCAAATAACCCAGGATCAAAAAAGGAGTAAAGGGGATCTCCGTCTTTCGGGTCAGCTTTCTTCTGAAGAGTTTTCCATTCATTATTTTTTGTATGAGGAACAAAATGGTCACAACAATAAGTGCTATCCAAAACGCAAGAGCCATCGCACTAAGACCTTTTGCCAATCCAAGTGACCAACCCATTCCAAGTACAAGCTTGCCATCTCCAAGACCCATCCATTGGCCTTTTGAAAAGAACCATATGGCGAAAAATGGTACAAACAATACCGGCCCTGCAAAGAAAAGCGAAAGTGTTGGAAGAGAGAAAGAAAGTGTCTCAAGAGAAAAGAAAAGTGCTCCAAAAGAGACCGTTATAAATGTATATACAAAACCGTCGGGAACGATCTTATGTCGGATGTCATAGACAAGGATCGCAACGAGAAGACTTACAACGACCGTGGGGATGATAAGCGAGACGCCCACATACCCCTTCAACACCAACCCTGCAAAAAGCAGTCCGGTTAAAAGCTCGACGAGAACATATTGCGGTGAAATTCGGCTTTTGCACGCACTACAATGGCCGCGAAGTAAAATATATGAAAAGATAGGTATTAATTCATACCACTTAAGCACCTTCCCGCAAGAAAAACAAAATGAACGCCCTTTGAGCGAGGAGCGAAGGTAGTAGCGAAGCACCACAACGTTCAGGTAACTCCCCACGATCGTACCAAACACAAAGTAAAGCGCGGCAAATACGATTTCCATTGCTTAAGTATAGCACCCGACCAAGCGTGTCAGTGACAGATATTGATGCGAATGTGAGTTGCGCCTTTCTTTACGCACAAAAAAACCGCTGAGGCGGTTTTTTTGTGTTTCGCATAGTAGTTTTCTATGATGAACAGTCAGTGTCTCCGTCATCAATTCGAGAGGCAGGAGAACCTGTCGCAATACCGGTGAAGTCAGTACACCAGAATGTGCTGTCTCGAAGCTGTGCTTCAAATGCCCAGTTTTGAGCCTGTCCGTTCACGACGTTAGCAAGAATACACTCTGGATTAGCAAGTGCGTTACTGGTGACATCCTCTACAGCAGCCGCGATCGTTGCGTCAGTAAACATGCCTGCATTACATGCTGTTTCGGCACCGTTGGCCGTTGCTGCAGTACCGTATCCACTGCTGTTATCATCATAGTAGATCTCGGATTGCACCCGAACGGTCTGCATTGATGATTTAATTGCACCATCTCGTCCTTTATCTCGAGCTGTATTTAGGCTAGCCAACACAACTGAGGAAAGGATACCAATGATCGCGATCACGACCAAAAGCTCGATAAGCGTAAAACCTTTATTTGTTTTTAAACTCATATCTAATTATATTTATAAACTAAACTAAATACGTAACTCGACCGCTTGTCACATATATAAAAATGTGTCTTTAGCGTACCTAAAATTAATTATAGGGTGTTTTCAGATAAGTGCTAAATGTACGTGTGGATAAGCATTTAAGCCGGTTTTTCTAGATAGAGCCGGAAATATTGTAAATTGGCATCAACACCGAAGCCAAAAGTGAGCCGACACCCACTCCCAAAAGTACGATCATGGCCGGTTCGATCAGATCGATAAGCGTATCCACTGCATTATTGAATTCTCGACGGTAAAACATGGCCATCGTCTTAAGAATCTTGCCCAACTCTCCTGATTCTTCTCCCACTTTGATCATTTGAATGATAATTCCGGGTATTTCTTCATGTTTTCCAAAAGCCGCAGAGATGGCGCTTCCTGTTTTTACGTCATCAGCCGCCTGTTTAAGTATATCTGCATATACCCGGTTCCCCACCACCGTACCGGTAAGTTCTATGGCGCGCACCATTGGCACTCCGCTTTCAAGCATGGTGCTTAAGTTATCCGCAATACGAGAAAGATACAACCTATGATAGAGTGTGCCAACATATGGAATTTTCAGCTTCAACTCACCAAATGCATATTCTCCTTCCGGGGTCTGTGAATATCGATACCCCATGAAGCCAAAAATGATGATGCCGGCAAGTGCGATGAATCCATAATTTACAAGGAAATCACTGATAGCAATCACTATTTGTGTGTAAAACGGTATCTCTTGTCCTGATTCGATAATGATGTCCGCAAGTTTTGGTATCACCAGCGTAAGCATGAGGATCATCACAGTAAAAAAAGTAAAAATAACGAATGCCGGATAGACCAGTGCGCCACGAGCCTTTGAGGTCACCTCATATGTTCTGTCCAAATAATCAGCGAGTGAGAGAAAAATGAACTCAAGTTTTCCGGATTCCTCCCCTGAGCGAACCATGTTCACATAAAAAGGTGAAAAAGCTTTTTCATGCTTTGCAAGCGCATCGGAAATGGTGCTTCCGCCCTGCAGATCGTCTGCGATCTCTGTCATTATTCGTTGCACAAGAGGATTTTCCGCCTCACTTCCAAGCAAGCGAAAGATGCGAAGTGCTGACACCTGAGCTTCAAACAACGTTGCAATTTGTCGGGAAAGAATAACCACTTCCTTGTTTGTCACCCGCTGAAAGAAAGTGATCTCCATATTGAGACCTCCTTTTTTGTTCTTGTTCTCTATGGAAACAATGATGAGACCTCGACGCTGTAGCGACGTTATGGCAACATTTTCGTTTAAAGCGTCAATGTTGCCCTTCTTTTTGTTTCCCGCATTATCAATTGCTTCGTATTCAAACAACATATTAGAGAAGTCGTTCGAGTGCGGATGGATCTATTGAAAAAGTGAAAGCATCTTCCGGGGTGATCTCGCCCCTTCGCACCAGATCTGCAAGCGACCGATTCATATCGATCATGCCAAGCTCCGAACTCGTTTCGATGACTGTCTGGATCTCATGCGTACGCGCTTCCCGAATGAGGTTTCCAACCGCGCTGTTATTAATGAGTAACTCATAAGCAGGCACAAGACCTCCGCTGATCCGAGGTATGAGACGTTGTGAAAAGATGCCTGAGAGCGATGCAGAGAGTTGAAGACGGATCTGGCCTTGTTGTTCGCATGGAAATGAATCAACGATACGGTCGATCGTTTGTGCCGCATTGTTGGTATGTAATGTCGAGAATACCAAGTGTCCTGTTTCAGCAGCAGTCACCGCGGCAGAAATAGTATTGAGGTCACGCATTTCACCAAGCAGAATAACATCAACATCCTCTCGAAAGGCGCTCATAAGACCGGTATGAAAACTCTTTGTGTCAACGCCTACTTCTCGTTGATTGATGATCGATTTTTTGTTTTCATACATGTACTCGATAGGGTCCTCGATCGTAACAATGTGCTCAGAGCGTTCCTGATTGATCATCTCAATCATTGCTGCAAGTGTTGTTGTTTTACCTTGTCCGACAGGCCCCACCACCAAGAAAAAACCTTGTTTGTGCTCAGTAAACGTTTTAAGAATCTGAGGGAGGTTTAGCTCTTCTATTGTCTGTATATCATTGGGAATAAAGCGAAGCGCAATTGATATCATTCCTTGCTGGAAAAAACCGTTTCCGCGAAAGCGCGCCTTATTTTTATAATTGTATGAAAAATCAATCTCTTGTGTGTCAAAAAAGATCTTTTCCTGTTTTTCGGTAAGCAACTCTCGAATGATCCCTTCAGTATCCTCAGGTTTCAGCTCAGGGCTTGTTTGAAGTGGAATAAGCGCATCATCAACACGAATCACCGGGTGACTCCCCGCAGAAAGGTGCAAGTCGGAACCGCTCTCATTGATAACGGTGTCCATAAGTTTCTCAATCGTCTCTTTGAATTTCATGTGTTCCCCTGAAATAACATTTAATTAAGTGATTCTTTTGCTTGTTCAAGTACTTCCGACGGAATAGCGCTTGCCTTGACAATACAACTGTGAGCACCAAGTTCTTTCGCTTTCGTGATCTCGTCCTCCTGTCCTTGATTTGAGAGCATGATGACATGAGAATTTTTCCCTAGCGCTTCTTTTTTAAGCGTCTCAAGAAACACGAACCCGTCAATTCCTGACATGATCATATCAAGCAAAATAATATCCGGCTCAAGACCAGAACGAAGCTTGTTCAACGCGTCTTCACCGCCAACACCGATCTCAACAGTAAAACCATCTTCACGAAACTTGAGACTATACGTATCGAGCAGAAACTTGTCATCATCTACGATCAGTACGGTTTTTTTACGTTCCATATATGACTACTCGCTTACATCCGGCGTCTCTTCCTCGTACACGGTTGATTCAAGTTCCTTTTTGGTAAGCTCTCTGTCTATTTCTTTCACTTCTTCATCTGCAAGAAGATCGCCTCCCAATGTGTTTACCTCAGCAAACGGCACAATGCCTTGGGATGATTTAATGATAGCATCCTCTTTCATAGTAAGCATCCCCCTGCTTCGTGCGACTCTTTGTATTTCTTCATCGACAGGGTTCGTCAAAATAACATGTTCAAGCTCTTCATCCATTTCTAGAATTTCCATCACAGCTGTTCGTCCTCGGGTGCCGTTTGGACACTCACTTGTCGGTTGTGCTGCATACAAATTCGGACCAAGATCCAGGTGCGCTCTGTATTGCTCCGGCAAATCGGCAAATTGTTTATCGATCATTGCCTTGATGGCGCCGTCAATCGGTACCGGCTTGCCTGAGTTCTCACATAGCGTACGAAGCAGTCGCTGTGCGATCGCAATGATAAGTGTTGGTGCTATTAGGAACGGGTCAACACCCATATCAATGAGCCGAGGGATGACTCCTGCGGAATTGTTGGTGTGAATCGTTGAAAGCACCAAGTGACCTGTAAGTGCCGCTTGAATTGCAAGTTGCGCCGTCTCTTTATCTCGGATCTCACCCACCATGATGATATCCGGATCCTGGCGAAGTGTTGAGCGAAGTCCGGTTGCAAACGTATAGTCGATCTCGGGCATCATCTGCGATTGCGAGATCCCTTCTATGTTGTATTCCACCGGATCTTCAAGGGAAAGTACATTCTTCTTATCCCTGTCCACTTCAGAGAGCATTGAATACAATGTCGTAGATTTACCGGAACCTGTCGGGCCTGATATAAGGATAATGCCAAATGGTCTATCGAGTGCCTTGCGGATCAGTTGAACATTACGTTTTGAGAGGCCCATATTGTCGATACCCCATACTCCCTTTTCGGTATCCAAAATACGCATCACGATCTTCTCTCCATAATATGTGGGAAAAGTGGAGACACGGAAATCAACACGTCTGCCCCCAACGGTTGCGGAAAATCTACCGTCTTGCGGTTTGCGCTTCTCGTCGAGCTTCATATTTGAAAGCACTTTCACGCGGGCCACGACGGCGCGATGCACCTTAATCGGAAGCACGAGCGATGTGTTCAATACTCCGTCCACACGAAAACGCACACGAAAGTTGTTTGCCATCGGCTCAACGTGAATATCTGATGCGTTTCCTTCCGATGCGTAGCGAAGGATGGTTGAAACAATCTTTGTAACAGGCGCGTCTTCTTTGATGATCTCTTCTGACTCTTGCTGTGGGCTTTTTTGTTTTCCTTCTTCTTTTTTCTTACGTTCTGCCAACTCTTGTTCTTCGGCATACGTGTACTGATCAACTGCTTCGCTCACTTCTCCCGATATGCCTTTATATTTCTCAACGACATGCTCAAAATCCGTTTCTGTGATCAGAAACAGTTTATATGGCATGTTGATGCGGGAAGAAATGAAGTTAAGCGCGTCGAGCGCTTCAATATTGTCGGGATTCACAATACCAACCTCAAGCACCCCGTCGTGAACGGCAATTGGGACAAATTTGTAATGCTTTGCAGAGTCCTCTGCAACATACTGAAGCACCTCAAAGGGTACTTTTTGGTCACCAAGAATACGGGTCGGGATGTTGAGAAGTTCGCCCTTAGCTTGCAAAATAGTGTCGGCCGCTACACCACGATCAAGCAATACCTGCTCAACACCTGCATCAGATGATGCAACTTCTTTTTCAATTGCCTGAACGGCTTCGCGTTCAAGAATATTTTTTTGTGTAAGTACATCAAGAAGATTCATGGAAGCAGTATTGTTACGAACCTACTTCCTCCTCATCGTCCATAAATTCCTGTTCTTCTGGCGGTTGAATATCGATGAGTTGGATGTCGGGAAGTAATGGTCTAGCCAAGTTATCCAATCTGTTTACACCAAAGCCGATAGGTTCAAAAGGATTTTCCCGCCCAACCGGTTGAGGATTGATTATAGTCCGATAGTCAGTAAGCGAGGTGAACGATTCGTTTTCAAAGATGCTCGTATCAAGATTGATCTTTTTGATCTCACGCAGTATTTGGATTATCTCCTGTCCTGCCTGCGTACCATCCACGCCCGCAACCTTATTACTGGTAAGAAGAGGGTCATTGCTTGTGCCTTGAATGAACTGTGTGTAGACAAAAAACAGTCCCACGAGCAAAAAGAGTCCGATCAGTGTTCCTTTGTATCGCTTTAACGTTTCCATATTATCCTTCCGTGTTGTTGAATGAATAAAATGTCAACATGATCGAATACGAGCTGAGGCCAAGCCCCAATGAATCCCCACTCTCTTCCTTTGGCGGAGTGAATGTGACCGCATCAACACGAGCGATCTGCAGATTTGTTTCGATGTCTCCCAAAATATCCTTGAAGTCTTCATACCCTGCAAAGAAATCAATGGTAGCGGTATGTTCCTGCAATATCGGCTCACTATTGTCCACCCTATTCTCACTCGGATCACTCACGGTCACTGCTGTAATTTCTACATTTTCACGCTCTGTTAATGTGTAGAGGTCTCGTACAACTCGCACCTGATCGAATTCTCGTGGCAAAAAGCGCTCAAGTTTTTGGAGATCGCCTTGTGTAATGCCTGCGTACGTCGAGGCAAGACGTCCGATGATCCCCTCGATTTCCCGAACATCTGAGAGGGATTGCGTAAACTCTTCCTCCTTGAGTCCGAGTTCGTTTATTTGTGCAAGTTGCGGCGAAATAAAGAAAAAGTAAAGTCCGATTGCCGCAATAATTGAAAGGATTGGAAACAGAAGTGTTTTCATATTATTCTTGCTGTTCGTTTGTGCTTACCACATACGCCACCTCAACCGGATTGAGTTGGGCTTCGACCGAGAATCGGATATTGTTACTTCCAAGCAATGTATTTTCCATTGTCTCGCGTCCGATATTTGAAATGGCCACATCAGAAATAAGTGTTTGCCGTCGCAACATATCCGCCTGAAGCACAAGAGCCTCAAAAGATGCGGCCTGTCCGTCAAGTCTGATCGTGAGCTCCTCTCCCCGGTCACCCCCTTCGATCACCAGGTATTGGTACGAATCAAATTGAACATTGTGAAGCGTGTTTGCCTCAAGTAGATCAAAAAAGGCGGACGTGATCTTGTGATTGCGCAGAAGTCCCCATGCCGTATCAAGTCGCTGATCAAGTAACTTGAATTCATTGATCTGGTCCATCTGTATAAGGCTTCGTGCTTCTGTAAGGGCTATCCCTTTCTGATCTATCCGATCTTCCAAAACATACTTGTACCCATACACGCCGGCCGAAGCTAAAACCGCAACGACAAAAATAAGTGTCGCAATAAACGCCATCAGATTGAATGATGAGCGCCGCTTCACTCCCACCCCGTCAGTTTTGGGTGTGAGTGATTTTTTCGGTATAAATGATGATCTAAATTTCGGATCCACGATCTGTTACTCCCTAATAACGAATGTTACACATCAAAATCTTGCAGTTTTCGAAGCGCAAGCCCGACTGCAACCGCAAACTCACTTCCCGCTTCCCTCAATACATCCTCAAGAAACGCAGGAGTGCTTACTTTTTCAAACGGATTCCCCAAACGCACCTCTGTCTCAAGGTGCTTTTGTGCCAAGTCCCTTATTCCTTTCATGACCGA
>JANQMM010000034.1 GCA_028280145.1 Minisyncoccota bacterium
TTGAATGTCTGGTAACGGTACCGTTTTTAAATCAAGCACATGCATACAAAGACAAGGTTGCCAAAGGAGTAGAGGCAAATGCCGGACTTTTCAACTACCCGATGCTTATGGCCGCAGACATTCTATTGTATGATGCAGAGGTCATTCCGGTTGGAAACGACCAAAGACAACACGTTGAATACGCACGCGAAGCGGTGACAAAATTCAACAATGCCTATGATGATCTGTTCACTCCACCACAAGAGCTAATATTGGACTCAGTCGGCGTGGTTCCCGGTACAAACGGCGAAAAGATGAGCAAGAGTTACAAGAACACTATTCCACTCTTTGGCTTGCAAGACGACATCACAAAAGCTGTTATGAGCATAAAAACAGACTCAGACGGGGCATTCCCTGAGCACGTTTTCAACATTCACAAACTGTATCGAAAAGAAGAAGAGCTAAAGCCTCTCTATGAAAGTAACAAGAATAATTACAAAGCGCTCAAAGAAGCACTTGCGGCCGATATACATTCATTCATGAAAGAGTCGCAAACCCGTCGCGACGAACTTCAGAAGAATCCGGACGAAGTAATGCGCGTCCTAAGTGACGGAGCAGACAAGGCAAAAGAAATTGCCGCCAAAAAAATGAAACAAGTAAGAAAAGCTATAGGCATTTTAGGATAATATGGAGCGAGTATACACAAAAGACCTCAAAGAGGCTGCAGGAAGTAAAGTAAAGGTTGCCGGATGGGTTGACGTGCGCCGCGATCACGGCAAACTGATCTTCTTGGACATTCGGGATGTAAGCGGAAAAGTGCAGGCTGTGGTGCTTCCAAATCATGAGACGGCACATGAGAAAGCGAAAGAATTGCGTAGTGAGTGGGTGATCTCGGTTATTGCAAATGTAAATGAACGACCGGAAAAGATGGTCAATAAGGACGAACCAAACGGCGCAATCGAGCTTGAGGTGACTGAAATCGAAATCCTTTCAAAAGCGCAAGAACTTCCGTTTGACCTTGATGCTGAACTTAAACTCGACACATATCTCGACTATCTGCCACTGACACTGCGAAAGCCTGATAATCGTGACGTCTTTAAGGTGCAGTCGGAGATACTCATAGCATTTCGTCATTTTTTGAACAGTCAAGGGTTTACGGAATTCCAAGCGCCGAAGATCATCGGTGATGATGCGGAAGGGGGCGCATCCGTATTTGAGCTTGAGTACTTCAAGGGACAGAAAGCCAACCTTGCCCAAAGCCCTCAACTCTACAAACAGATCATGGTAGGAATTTTTGAGCGGGTGTACACAACCGGCAATGTCTTCCGTGCAGAAAAGCACAGCACATCGCGACACCTCAACGAATATACCAGTCTTGATATTGAAATGGGCTTTATTCAGGATCACCTCGACGTAATAAAGCTTACAACCAAGCTCATGAACGCCATCGTCTCGCACCTTGAGGAAACATGTGCTCATATATTTGAAAAACGCGGTGTGGAAATCCCTCTCATCACCAAACACATTCCTCACATGAAACTTCGCGAAGCGCAGGAAATCTTGAAGAAAGAATACGATGACGAGCTTGACCTTTCGGCACCAGACCTTGAACCGCAACACGAGCGTTGGATATGTGAATATGTGCGAAAAGAAATGAATTCAGACTTTGTATTCATCACTCATTACCCGGTAGAAAAAACGGCAATGTACGCATACGAAGACGAAAGTGACCCGGGGTACACAAAGTATTTCGACCTGTTGTTCCGTGGTATTGAGATCCAGAGCGGGGGACAACGATACCACGAATACGATAAGCTGGTTGCGGCAATGAAACGCAAAGGGCTTAATCCGGACAACTTTGCATTCTATTTACAGGCATTCAAATACGGTATTCCACCACATGGGGGCTTTGGTATGGGGCTGGAGCGTCTTACCGAGAAATTTCTCGACATAGACAACGTGAAGCGTGCAACGCTCTTTCCGCGAGAGATAAATCGTATTGATACATTACTTACAAAGCAAAACGAAGATAAAGATGAAAAGGATAAAAACTAACTTTGTAAAGGTAGCCCCAAAGAAAGTTACTAAAGTTGTTTTGACTGAAGAGACAACAACAAAATTTCTTGAGAATTCTGACGGGTCTTTCCTTCATGTTGGCATCGGCAAGCATAAGGATATAGACCTGCGCAAGTTCATAAAAGCCTGCAGAAAAGTCATACGAACCGCAAAGCAACAGCACATAGAAGATATCGCGGTTCAATTCAGCCAAACGCCATTTAAAAAATTGAAACAATTTGGTGATGAGGCGATTGTTTCTACCATGGCGCAAAACTTTGAAATGGCAAACTATGAATTTGTTAAGCACAAAACGGCACCCAAGGAAGGATTTCGTTTTATAAAGCAGATATACGTCTGTGGAGATACCTCAACAAAAGAGAAGTACACACAAAATCCACTATACATCATAACATTCAGTATCCAGACAGTAAATCAGGCAGACTGAACCAGGCAATGGTAT
>JANQMM010000039.1 GCA_028280145.1 Minisyncoccota bacterium
GTGGTAAATAATAAAAAACGTCTCGTTCTCCTCGACGCACACGCCATTATTCACCGTGCATATCACGCTCTTCCGGACTTCACCTCAAACGATGGAGAGCCGACGGGAGCGCTCTATGGCATTTCCGCAATGCTTTTGAAGATCGTGACAGAACTCAAGCCCGATTACATTGTTGCCGCATTTGATCTGCCGGAGCCGACATACCGTCACGAAGTATACGATGACTATAAGGCGGGAAGGGCGGAGGCGGAAGACGATCTGGTAGCTCAGATCGAGCGCTCATACGATCTCTTTGAAGCTTTCGGTGTGCCGATATATGAAAAGGCCGGCTTTGAAGCAGATGACATTTTAGGAACAATTGTTGAGAAGTTAAAAAACAAAAAGGATGTTGAGATAATTATCGCTTCAGGCGATATGGATACACTTCAACTTGTACGCGGCAAGACAGTACAGGTCTATACTTTGAGAAAAGGTATACAGGACACAGTGCTCTACGACGAACAGGCGGTCATTGATCGTTTTCAATTCAAACCGACACTACTTACTGACTACAAAGGACTTCGAGGTGACCCTTCTGATAATATTCCGGGTATTGCCGGTATTGGGGAGAAGACTGCGACACAATTGATTACGTCATTTGGCACGATCGAACAGATGTATAAGATCCTCGTGCAAAAAGAAGGCGAGCAAAAATTTTTGGATGCTGGTGTAAAACAACGCATCATTGGTCTTCTAAAAGATAACCAGGAAGAGGCAGAGTTCTCAAAAATGCTTGCAACCATTCGACGTGATGTGCCGATAGATTTCAATTTGCCAAAAAAAACATGGCAAGATGGTCTGGACCCTCATAAAGTACTCGACCTTTTCGCAGACCTTTCATTTCGTACTCTTTCGCGACGTGTTGAGACACTTTTTGGTATAAAGCGCGAAGATGAAGAGGAGGGGGTTACAGAAAAGGTGGATGAAGACGATGTTGCAAAGACCGCATTGGCACTGTATGTGCTCCATTCAGACATCACCAATCCCGCACTTGAGGACATTTTGCAATTTACAAAAAAGAAAACGTATAAGGAAGCAAAAGAAGTTATCTTCAAAGAGCTCAAAAAACAAAAACTGGAACCCGTGTATCGGGATATTGAATTGCCGCTCATCCCGATCATCAAGAAAATGTACGAGCGAGGCATTAAAGTGGATACCGAATATCTAAAAACGTTATCAAAAGACTATCACAGAGAACTGTCTAAAATTGAAAAACGCATCTGGAAACAGGCCAAGCGTGAATTCAACATCAACTCACCACGACAGCTTGCTGATGTGCTCTATGATGATCTGGGGTTGAGTCCGAAGAATGCCAAACGCACCAGTACCGGACAGCGTTCAACGCGCGAGAGTGAGCTTGAAAAAATGAAAGATGCACATCCGATCATTGCGGATATTTTTGCCTATCGAGAGTTGCAGAAACTACTTTCAACCTACATTGATAATTTCGGACACATGGTCGATGGTAAATCCCGCATCCACTCACAGTTCTCTCAGACTGGTGCCGCAACCGGGCGTATGGCAAGTCACAATCCGAATCTACAGAATATTCCGATCAAAACAGAGCTTGGGCGTAACATTCGAAATGCTTTTATTGCAAGCACGGGGTATACACTGGTTGCTCTCGATTACTCACAGATCGAGCTTCGCATAGCCGCGTTCCTTTCAGGTGACAAAAAATTGATAGAGATATTCAAGGCAGGCAAAGACATTCACAATGCCGTTGCGGCAGATGTGTTTAATGTGGCACCGGAGAATGTCGACAAGGAAATGCGCAGACGCGCGAAAGTAATCAACTTTGGCATACTCTACGGCATGGGCGTGAACGCTTTGCGCACAAATTTAGGAACGGACAGAAAAGAAGCTCAACAATTTTATAATGACTACTTTGAGACATACACCGGGCTTGCAGATTACCTTGAAGATACAAAGGCATTTGCTCATAAAATGGGATACACGGAGACTTTTTTCGGACGAAAACGATATTTTGAAGGGATACAATCATCTCTTCCACATATTCGCGCCCATGCCGAAAGAATGGCGATCAACGCACCTATTCAGGGGACACAGGCGGACATCACGAAGATCGCTATGCAAAGGATCGATGCATATATCCAAAAAGAAAAATTGGAAAAAGACGTCTATCTGCTTCTGCAAGTGCATGATGAATTGATCTTTGAGATTAAAAGTAAATTGGCAAAAAAAGTTGCAAGTGATTTGAAAACAATAATGGAGTCGGTGTTGTCGGTAAAAGAAACCAAAGGGGTGCCTATTGTTGTTGATGTGCAGACAGGTCCTCACTGGGGAGCGTTGAAGAAATTGTGATATGTTGTACGCACTCTTCGGAACCGATACTGCACGAAGCAGAAAAAAACTTTCCTCTCTTCTCCAAACACTGCTTTCAAAGAAACCTGATGCGATGGTACTTCGCAGTGATGCAAGCTCGTTTGACGAAGCGACCATACGCGACTATATCGAAAGTCAAGGTCTATTCGAGCAAAAATCAATCATTGTCCTCGACTTCTTGTTTGAAAATAAGACAAATCAAACATATATTTTGGAAAACTTGAAAGATATGAACAGTTCGGAAAATGTGTTCATTTTGCTTGAAGGAAAACTGGATGCCAAGACAAAAAAGAAGCTTGAAAAACACAGCACGAAGATGCAGGAATGTGTACTTGCAAAGAAAAGCTCAAAGCAATCCGAATTCAATATCTTTGAGCTCTCCGATGCGCTTGGCATGCGTGATCGAAAAAAAATGTGGGTATTGTTTCAAAGAGGGAAACTACACAATGTATCTTCTGAAGAGATGCACGGTATACTTTTTTGGTCTGCAAAGAACATGATGCTCGCAAAGCAGGGAAAAAACGCAAAAGATGCAGGACTCAGCCCTTTTGTTTTTCAAAAAGCAGATCGTTTCGGTAAAAATTTTTCTGATCTGGAGCTTCAAGGGTTATTGCAAGATCTTGTCTCTCTTTACCACAGAGTGCGACGCGGGGCGTTTTCATTTGATATTGGACTGGAGAAATTCATCCTCGACTCGAAGTAATTGACGAAAACATATATCACTGTATTATTCTCTGCAGATCATTTTGACGGAGAATATTCTCATGCAACAGTTGCGACAACTGCGCTCACATGTAGTGCTTGCAAAGGCTTTTGTGCACGAGCATGGCAGATATATTCTCATGTTTGTGCTTTTTGTCTTTGCGACACTTTTATTCTTGGGAAGTCACAGCCCTTCCGGAACATATCTCATCGTCGAGCGGGACATGGACTACTTTGAGATAGGAAGCAGAAAGGTCAGTGCAAAAAGAGCGGGTTACGAACTTTGGGAGGCGGAACACCCAAACTTCAAAGAATACGTTTCTCTCTCGAAAGAAGAGCGTTATGCGGTATATGTATCACTTCCTTCTCTTTCTTTTTCGGAATTCAACGAAGCCGCAATACAGGCCGGATTTCGCTCATATCGGGACAGGGTTTTGATCGCAAAAATAGCGTACTGCGAAGCGGGGTTGAAGCCACAGGCCATGGGGGTTTTGACACCATCTGATTGGGGTCTTACGCAAATCAGCCTAAAGTATCACGAAGAAGCAGCGATACAGATGCTCGGTTCTCGAGAAAAACTGCTTGAAGTGGTTCCGAATCTCAGGTTCGCATACACTCTGTTCAAGGAAGACCCCAGGAACCCCTTGAAACACTGGTCTGTACATACAACAAAAAGATGTGTTCATTCAAGAGAAACTGACAGAATCGTGCGAGAAGGAATTCGCGCGGAAGCGGCCGACACGGCCGCTTTTCTGTACCGTATGTTATTCTGAAATGATCTTTGAGAGTATTATGCTCATATCTCTTAGGTTAACCTTCCCATCTTGATTGAAGTCTTTTGCAGGGACGTTTTCCTTGCCGTAGTTTGAAAGAAACATACTAAGGTCCAGAAGTGTTGTTTCGCCATCATTGTTCAGATCAGTTTTTACGGGGGTATATTCTACGACACGATATTCTTTTCGCTCCTCATTTCGAACGACTGTTGTTTGATCAGGTTTTTCAAGCTCTCTTATAATAAAGTTCGTATCAACGACAGCTTCTTGCAGATCTCCTCCTTCACCGTCGTGGGCGAGTACGAGTGAGTGAATGACATCTATGCCGACCGTACCGACTTTAAGGGGTTTTAACACGACTGATGCAATGGGGCTTTTGCCCACAACCCCGCCTTTTCGTGTTGTTCCGCCTATGAGCTTGACCGTTCCGTCGCTATTGGAAAAGGACGGCTTGTCCACCCAGACATCAATGACTGTCTCATCAAAATAAATAGTGGTCACCTCAACCTGATCATTTGGAAACTGGAACTCTACATCAAGCGCATTAAAAGGTATTCGAGTAATAACATAAATATCCAGAATAATAGGCTCGGTTATAGGGAATTCCTTTGCGTTTGCTTCTATTGAAAGTGTTGTTGAGGCCTGGTTTTCGGAAAAAAAATTAAAACCAAACACACCCACGAGAAGAAAGAACACACTGGCGACAAGTCCATTGCCGGTGACTACAAAACCTCTTTTTCGATTAGTGCGGACCATGTACCTATTGTAGCAGGAAGCATATGAAGCAAAAACGCGCTTTTTTGTTGTTTGCTGTGTGAGACGAAGTTGGAGCTTTTGTTGATAAAAAGAAAGCCGCTACCAAGTAGCTTAGCGGCTCTCTTTGGTAGCGGTTTGTATTCCCGTTGAATTCGCGTTACTTGGATAGGGGGAGCACATCCTTTAGCATTGCTCTGTATCCCTTCTCTCCGAAGATGCGCATCTCGCCCGGTTCTTTTTGAACATCGCGTAAATGCTCGACGATAATTCCCAGAGAGTTGACGAATGGAGCATTTCCCATGCCCAGCCCGTGACAGATACGGACAATTCGCAAGAATTCTGCAATGGACTCCACGTCAGGACCGGCGACAACCCGGGCATGTCCGTGTGAAAACTGGGCGTATTCCCAACGTACAATCTGCGTTTGTTCCGGGTCTTCAGCAGGAACAGGATTCCTGCTGACTGTCAGATAGCTGATCCTCTGTTCCGAAAGTAACCTGACCAACACGTACGTGTTGTCTTCCGGGTCGGGCTCATACCCCAGAGCTGGATCACGCTCGACCCACTTCCGACCTCTTTCCTGGTCTACCACTAGACCCAGATGTCGACCGGGATCAGCAGCATTGCTTATTGCCAAGATGCTTCCCACCGGTGGCGGTGTCTGCTCGTCGTTCATTGGTGTTCCTCCTATCGAAGCTTTCTATTTGCCTTATGCCTTTGTACTCTTTTTTGTTAAAAATGCAAGTACAAAACAATATAATGCACAAAAACCTATTCTATATATTTGAAGTGAAATTCTTATGCTGGAAAGGTAAGTTGAGACTCAAACTGATTTCGCGTTGGAAAATATAGACAAAATTACCTGGCTTGCCCACCAGGACTCGGCGTAAGCTCAGTAACTTCATTTATTACGATATATCGTAATAAATGAAGAAGTGGTTTCTGTCCCGACTCGCTTGCCGTGCTTGCAAGCTTCGTGCAACACAGCTCCGTCTCGGACAACAATGAAAAAACAGTGCATAGGCACTGTGTTTTCTTGTTGTCCGCCCACCAGGACTCGAACCTGGGACCTTCTCCTTAAAAGGGAGCAGCTCTACCAACTGAGCTATGGGCGGATTGAGGATCTCTCTTTGTGTTTTTGAGTTCAAAAATAAAAGGCGCACAGCCTTTTATGAGAGAAAATATACCAGTATTTTCGCTTTTAGTCTAGATTCTACAGTGGTGCATCAAGAGCGAATTTTCCGGCCCCTGTTACCAGAAGTGAGAGTGAGATAACAAAAACAAGAACATAAAAGGTCATGTGTCTTTTTGTCGCGCGGTGGAATTTGTGAGAGAAAATGGCAATAAATGATACAAATGCCGAAATAAGTGCAAAATACTGCACCCAAAGCCCGGCAACCAAAGCAAGCCCTATGATCACTTCAGAGACACCCACTATCCAAAGAAAGTGCACACCATACTTTGGCCAAATGGACACGAATCGATTTTGAGCTTCAGCCCGATGTTCGACAAGTTGATTGAAACTGGTGAAAAAAAGAGTAAGCCCCAATCCGACACGAAGGAAAAAAGGTGCGAAAAGGCTCAAGAACAGTAATTCTGGAAAAGGATTCAACATACGTGTATTCTATCATAATCGATATGGGAAACTTCAAAACGTATATTGTACTTGATAACATTCGAAGTGCTGAAAATGTCGGCTCGATCTTTCGTACTGCCGATGCGATCGGTATTTCAAAGATATTTCTTGTCGGACTAACACCAAGACCTCTTGATCGTTTCGGACGCGAGCAACCAAAAATAAAAAAAGTAGCACTTGGTGCGGAGAAGACAGTTCCGTGGGAATACTGTGAAGAGGTGTCGGCTCTTATCACACATTTAAAGAGCGAAAAAATCACTGTTGTTGCCGTTGAGCAAAATGAAATGACGATTGATTATAAAGAGTACGTTCCTAAGAGCGATACCGCTTTCATTTTTGGAAGGGAAGTCGAGGGGATTGATGATACCACTCTCAAGTTATGCGATACGACAATAGAGATCCCGATGCATGGCAAAAAGGAATCACTAAATGTTTCGGTTGCAGCAGGAGTCGTGTTATATCGTATGCTCGATGGAGAACACTAAGATTCACTCACTTTAATACGTGTAATAGTCAACTGTTTTTCCATTCTCATCGAGAAGAAGAATGATCTCCCGTTTATCTTTCCAAAGCTCGTTTGAGCGTTTTAGATATACGCGCCAATCTCCGCTGTAGAAGTCAGCATCATCTTTATGCTTTTCAATACAACTGTTATAACTAATTTCCTCAAGAATGGCGTCCTGACACGCAAAAGACAGATTGAGGGGAAGTTGTTTTGTCTGGACGGTACATCGCGGGATTCGTTCTACGAAATCAAGACATGCGTCATCTGAGAAGATGCTTCTATCTCTTGTATAATACTCGATCTCTTCTTCAGGGGTTGGACACCGAGATGAGATGTTTGGATAAAAGGTTTGAAATTGATTGAAATAACCGGAACATTTGTTCACTTGAAACGATTCTCCTATCGGTGAGCGGCCTGTTATGATGTATGCTTTTTCATTCGGCTTTAAATAAAGTGGTGTTTCGGCATTTGGTTCTCCTGAGAAGAAAAGGCCTACCGCATCACCGATTTCCGCACCCCTTCCGGTTACAGAACTCTGCAGGCGCCAATCAGAAATGTTCACACGACTTTCGTTTTGACGATTTGCATTCAACTGCACATACTCACGGCTAACATCTTTTGATCGCGGGCCTCCCATTGATCTTGCGATCGTTATCATGCCCTTGTATGGCGATTCTTCACCATATTTTTCGATCTCTTCCAACCTTGCCTCAACAAGCGCGAGCTCCGCTTCCGCTTCAGCGATCTGTCTTTCAATTCGTTGCTCTTCTGTTTCATCAGGGCGTACCGATGAGCTCTGTGGAGAAGCATCCAAATACATCTGGCGCAACTCCGCTTTTGTAAGAGACGGAGAACTCACGGAGTTTTGTTGAGGACTCGGCGCCAAGCTACTTCTTCGTAAATTCTCAGCGGCTTCCGGGCTCGCATTTATGGAAAAGATCGCAACGCCTAAAGCGGCAAGTATGATGATTAATATAACGGCGTCTCTTCCCGGGTTCATATTACTGTATTATCTTTTCTAATTCCTCACGCGCAACTTGTGCGTCACTCCATTCTTCCTTTTTCCCATCTGCACGCATGATATATGGGTCGGTACCTTTTCCGGTGATGAGCACAACGCTTTTTGGATTTGCAAGCGTAAACGCTTTGTGTATTGCCTCGCGCCGGTCCATGATGATCTCAGGTTTCTTTTTCATTGCTTCTGCCATATCTTCAACGATCTTTCGCGGATCCTCATCATAAGGGTCCTCATCGGTAAGTATAACGTGATCGCAGTAACTTTCTGCCACTTTTCCCATTTCAGGACGCTTCCAGACGTCGCGTCCGCCACCGGTGTTTCCAAGCACGCAGATAAGATGCTTTCTCTCAAATGTTTTGTAGAGTTTTTCCAGTGAATCGGCTGTATGTGCATAGTCCACTACAACATCAAATGTCTGTCCGGCCTGTATGTGCTCGACTCGTCCCGGTATAACGCCGGTGCGCGCTATGGCTTTTGCAATTGTTTCTTGCGGAATATCAAGTGCGCGAGCAAGCTTGATCGCCGCAAGCAAATTGTAGACATTGAACTCACCTTGTAGCGGAGATGTGTATCCATAATCTTCATAAGCAAATGAAATAGATGGAAAGGTCTGTTGAATAAATGCCTGATCGAGTGCATAGATTTCTTTGCGCTCAACGTCTGCTTTAAGAAACAATTTTCCATGTTCGTCGTCAAAGTTTGAGATGGCAATACGGTCTTTCTTCTTCGATTTGCTCAAAGAATCACGCAGTTTCAACTTTGCAAGCAAATACTTTTCAAATGAGCCATGAGCTTCGATATGTTCCGGAGAAAGATTGGTGAAGATCAACACGTTAAGTGCGATATTCTTGTGACGGTATAGTTTTGCGCCTTCGGAAGTCATTTCAAGTACGAGATGTGTACACTTTTTATTCACCGCTTCGCGCATGAAACGTTGCATGAACAGACGACCGGGCATCGTCATTTTGAACAGATTCCGCCTTGTTTCATCTCCTATTTTAAAACGAATAGTGCTTACAAGTGCGGTAGTATGTCCGGCTTCCTCCAAAATAGCATTTACGATCTCAGCCACGCTCGACTTTCCTTTTGTGCCAGTAATACCGATGACGTAAAGTTCTTTTGAAGGGAAGCGGTAGATAATTGCACCTATATACGAAAGCAAGAGGTGATAGAACGGCTGAAAGAATCTGAAGATCGGTCCGGGGATTATTTTTTTGAGTATGCGAAGTATTGTTTCCATGATTATTATTTCCCGAGAAGTTTCAATGCTTGTTTTATACGCTCATTCGTCTCTCTAACATCTTTTGGAATTTCTTTAAGTGTATTGCGTACTTCTGCTTGCGAATAACCGAGTGCTACAAGTGCGTCCATGGTATCAATATCTTCTAAACGTGCTTCTTTGGTGGCTGTATGTGGAAGCGAATCGATCTTTCCTTGTAGTTCGAGCACGATTTTTTGAGCGCTTTTTGTGCCAATGCCGGATACTTTGGTGAGGTATGAGCTATCGTTTCCCAAGATAGCTTCACGCAAAGTTGTGATATCTGCAACGTTTAAGACGCCAAGTGCTGATTTTGGCCCAATACCGGAAACAGAAAGAAGCATCTCAAAAAAATAAAGCTCTTCTTCTTCATAAAAGCCATAGAGGTCTTGTGCGTTTTCTCGGATGGCAAGATGTGTGAAAAGGGAAACAGCCTCATTGGCACTTGCTTTTGCCATTTCAAGCCCCACTGTGGTCATAAATACACGATAACCAACGCCATTAACATCAAGCACGATAGATGTATTGTCGCTCCTAAGAAGCGTACCTGTAAGGTTTGCTATCATCCATCTATCATACCATGTTGCAAAGAGTCGCATTTTGGCACAGTGGCGACATGAACACAGCAAACTAGTTCTCGCCGTTGAGGGTGATCGGTCAATGCTAAAGAGGTAGTCAAAATGCTTCTCCGCCGGGTCCTACAACCTTGCCAACTTTGACATATTCATGTAGTATGGCGTGCATGCCAATTACGAAAGGAGCAAAAAAGACACTTCGAGGAGATGCGCGAAAGCGCCTCTTTAACATGCGCAGAAGTTCCCAAATGAGATCGGTCATAAAGGATATCAAGAAAGCAGTTGCTAAAGGAGAAGTAAAGGCCGCAGAAGAGCTTATGCCAGAGGCATATAAAGCAATTGATAAAGCAAAAAAACGGGGAGTGATCAAGAAGGGCACCGCATCACGAAAGAAGTCCAGACTTGCCGCATTCATTCAGAGAAATAAATAATCAAAAACGCCCGGAGGGCGTTTTTTAAACGAGACCTGAATTTCGCAAATTTGAGTTTCCTATGTATGTGGAATCAAGGAAGTTTTCGTATATTTCCTCTCCCATAAGGCGAGAAGCCTTGAGGCAAATGTCGAGATATTCTTGTTGTACGGGGTCATTCTTGATGTATCCATAAGGCGTATCTACTACAGCCATATATGCATACCCCTCTTTTCCATTGTTAAACGTAACTTTGTGCATGCCATACCCTTCTTCCCGAAGAAGTACTGAATTGTGCTCCCGGCAGGAATCGAACCTGCATCGTCGGCTCCGCAAGCCGATGTTCTATCCATTAAACTACGGGAGCTTGAAGAAAAAAACAGCATCACGCTGTTTTGTAGAGATCACTGTATCAAGAAATTATATTTTTAGCCACTCCATTATCTGCTCAGCAATTGATTCGGCCTGCTCTTCTTCGTGGATATATGCACTTAAATATTCGTGTAAATGATCAAGGTCAAGTTCTTCACTAAGTGGAATAGCGACCTGAAGGGCAAGGCGGTTTTTTAGAGTCATCAACAATTTCACTTTCTCTCTTCGCGATTCGTCTATCCAAAATGTATCAATATCTCTATAGAGATATGAAATATTGTCAACGTGAACACCTCGTCTGTCTACTACACATTCCAGAAGATCCGGATGTTTGCTTGCGTATACGCCGACAATAAAACCACCAACGACGATAAGAAGTGCGAATAAGACATTCCCGAATACGATCGAAATAAGAGCTCCTACAACAACGGCAATGCCAAGGATCCAATACCAGTCGCTTGATTTGTCGTGTGGCTCGAATTCAAGCGCGCGCCACTCAATGGTCTCGTTATTCATATCACCAGTATAGCGTGGAACACTCTTCTTGAGTATGCTCTTCTTCCAATTGAGGTTCTGAGATCTAACCAAGCCTGCTGGGGATGATTTTGATACAAAAAACCGCCTGAGGCGGTTTTTTTGATTCTAGTTTATGTTTGCAGATGCTTCTCCTTCAATTGTTGCTTCAACCGCCCCAAGTGCTTTTGCATGAACTTGCGCATCTATTGTTGCGTGAGCCTGTACTGCGCTATCCACTGTTTGTTTGATCTTTGTTTCTGTTTCTTGCGCTTTGTTTTCTACCGTAAAGAGGAATTGATACCAGGGGAACTTCACTCTGACTTCCGACTCTACCGCTCCATTGGCGTTTTCACTCAACTCGACTCTTGCTTCATTTTTCACTGTAAGCGGAATGAATCCAAAAAGTTTTGCTTTTGAGGCATAAGTTACTTTAAGTTCATTTTGTTTTGCCTCAACTTCCTCTATCGCATCACTTTCTTGTACAACGACTGTGGCATACGACTCCAATTCAGTTTCATTTGAGACCTGCGCGCTTGTTTGTATTGATGTATCCACATCACTACTTCCCGATGCTTTTATAGAAAAGCTGATTCCTGAAGCAGTCGTGTTTGTGTTAGCTTCTGTCTCTGAGACGTTTTCTTCTTGCGTGTTTTCATTGTTTGTTGTCTCTGTTTCCAAAGAGGCATTAGCCTCAATCGAAGTATTGCTCTCTACATTAGTATTCGCACTTGTCTCAGTTTCAACCTCGATATCATTTACTATTTCAGTTGTAGCTTCAATAGTGTTCTCGATATCGGTTTCTACCGTTGCCGCGCCTTCAATGGTTGTGTTCAACTGTGCGTAAGCCGTGTTGGCCACTGAACCAAATAAAATGGCTAAAATAATGATTTTTTTCATGCTTGTTAATTGATCTATTAATATGCGTTTTCTTCGCAGTGTTCAAGACGTAGCAGACCCCAAAAATATTACAGACCCTCGAACTTGATTGACGGGTTAATTTATACCAGGAACAGACGGAGTTGGCAAAGAGACCGGCTCATCTATTTCAATATCGATCTCTTCCTCTATTTCTTTCTCTGTAACTTGGTCTATTTCTATCTCGGATTCTTCCACGGGTGGTACAATTTCTTCAAGTGGCTCACTGATGACAGTCGTACTTGCATTGATTTCGATCTCACTATTGTTCGTTATGTCTTTCTCTTTTGTTGTCTCGGTTGTTGTGGATGTTTCAATATCCTCTTCTTTTCTCACTGTCTCTTCTTTGTTTGTATTTTCTTTTTCAGCAAGTTCTTGTTTTTCTTCCGCACGTTTTTCTCTAAGGCGGGTCTCATAAGCCGCTTTTGCTTCTGCTGAAAACTTTGTTGTTTTTATAAGTGGCTCCACGATACGTGTTTTTACAGGGTACAGCATATCCCCAGGCAAGCTTTGTTCTGCCGCAAATGCGGTGCCTCCAAACAAAACAGCAATACCAACTCCAATAAGCGTCACTTTTTTGAAGAGTGATTCTCTGGCTACATGTATCGGCGGGTTATTTCGAACATGATCAAGGACTTTGCTTTTTATGTATTCTTTGCGATTCTCCGGAATATTTCTGCTTTTGAATCTTTTTATTTCTTTGTTAAATTGTTCTTTATTCATGTTTTGACTTGATGAATTGCTCAAGCTTTTGCTTGCCCCTATGGAAGCTAACCGTGGCGTTATTGCTTGTGATATCAAGAGTTTGTGCGATGTCTTTGAAACTCATTTCTTCAACTAAACGGAGATATACGACATCTCGATATTTTTCATCCAGTTTGTTTATGATGGCAATAGCAATATTCTTTTCTGCCTTACTCACTATTCTCTCTTGTCCGTTTTCACTTGGTTCAAAGCCCTGTTCCTGGAGTTTGTCCAGTGAATCATCTTTTCTCTTTCGGTAATGATCGATGATCAAATTGCGTGTGATCTGAAAAAGAAATGCTTTCTTGTTTCTGATCTTTTTGCCCTGTGCGATTTGGTCCCAAAAGCGCATAAACGCTTCTTGGACCAAGTCCTCTGCAATATCAGAGTCACTTGTTTTGAAGAGACATAATCGATATACCATATCTGCATATATCTCATATGTCTTGGCGAATTGTTTTTCTTTTCTCTCTTTCATGCAAGACGTTTCAGATAACCACTATATTACAAGGCATTTAATTCGCCTCAGCAATTCACTACGCGAAGGATACTACTTTTCTTGTTTGGATCTCCACCACTTCTGTATGTGTCTTCTTGCCGATCGATAATGTGCCGCTGTTGATGAATTCAAGTACGTCGCCAAGTCGGAGGCTCCTGTGAAGGAGTATACATTTTTCTCAAACAGCTCTTTGTCCGTTGCTTTTTTGACAATTTTGTACAACTCATCATGCACTTCCTTGAGGTCGGATTCTATTTTTCTAAGGGAGGTGTTCTTAAACCTCTTAAATATATCCGCGTTTAATTCTTTGAGTTGGTTCCATTTGTATTTTTCCGTTGGCACCGCAGGGGTCTCGCCTGATTTTGCTGTTTTGTACCACTGTATCATCATACGACCCCACTCCGCTCGGTGAGCGAGGAAGTCTTTAATACTCATACCGTCAATAACCACTTCGGTCTTTGATTTTTTCGGAATGTCTTCCAACAAATTCGTCAATAATTCCCATTCCTTTTCTATATCCTCAATAAATGCTTGTTTTGTTTTGAATCGGCTCATACTATTTACGAAACATATTTAATACACGACAAATCATTTCTCTTTAACGCATTCTATCCCTTCTGGGTCGATTCAAGAAGTGTGGTAAGAAGCGCCATGCGAACAAGCACTCCATATTTTGCTTGCTTGAAATATACCGCTTTAGGATCTGTATCAACTTCCGGCAAGATCTCATCAACTCTGGGCAAAGGATGCATCACGATTGACCTCTCTTTCATTGCACGCACCAGCTTGGTATCTATTTGGTAACAATCCTTGAATTTCAAGTAATCTTCCTGATTTCCAAATCTTTCTTTTTGGATTCGTGTTTGATACAAAACATCAACGTTACTTGTTATAGATTCCAGGTCTTCACTTTCTGTGTAGGAAGTATTATGTTTTTCCAAATATTCCTTTATATCGTCTCCAATTTTTAACGCTTCAGGAGATATGAAAGATATATGCACATCTTTATATTTGCCAAGCAGGTAGGCAAGTGACCGGACCGTTCTTCCATTTTTTAAATCACCAACCATTGCGATTCGAATAGCATCAATTTGTCCAAGTTCTTTTTGGATCGTATATAGATCAAGTAGAGCTTGTGTTGGGTGTTGTCCCGTACCATCTCCGGCATTAATGACCGGAATGCGAGACACTGAAGACGCTTTTTGTGACGCGCCTTTCTCAGGGTGACGCAATACAATAACGTCGGCATAATTTCCTATCACTTTTATGGAGTCTTCCAGTGTCTCGCCTTTTATGGCGGAGGAGAACTCTTTTGCGTTTTCAGTACTGATGACATTGCCACCAAGACGAATCATTGCTGATTCAAAAGAAAACCGAGTTCTGGTGCTCGGTTCATAAAACAATGATGCCATTATTTTTCCATTCAAGACGTCTTTCTTCTCTGTCTCCAACGCATCGGCCGCTGAGAATATTTTTTCAATAAATTGAGGATCAAACTGTTGGGATTCAATTATGTGATTCATTGCACCAAATTGTACCCCAAGCAAGGATGCTCACACAACACCTACATGCGTCACCTTTGCTACGTCTTCTTCTAAAAAGAAGCTTAAGTCTACGTATCCGCTAGTAATCTATATGAAACAGGGTGGTCTTGGATTCATATGAGCTTCCAATTTTAGCGGTGACTACAACCGGGCCAACAGCATGGTCGGCGTTTTCCTTCCTTAAGCTCTGTTTGTAGCCGTTTGATATGATGTTTTCTTGTTTCCGGTTTTTTGACTGAGATAATCCAGCAAATCCATTCATTGCGGGCAAGTGGTGTAAGGTCATTCCATATACCTTGTAGTACTCGCGAAGATGAAAGGGTCTTTCGCAAGTCTGAAGGTACTCTGTGTACGACACCGCTTGAGATTCTTTGTTTGACCATAGCGTTATTGTATCAAAATCCTTCTTGCGTGAAGATTTCTTGAGGCGATATCAAACTTTTGACAATAATGAATTTAGGCCATAGTATCACTACAGGTTAAAAAATCGGAGTACTACACCATGGGCCCGTATGATGACATTGATCCTCAATTGAGGGTTGTTGGTGGGATGGACTGGGAAAAAGGGCAGTTGGGAATTCCACCCCAGAACAGAGGCGTTCGCTTCACGCGTGTTTTAGAAGGGCATCATCCTCAAGACAACACGCGAAAGCTCGAATTGGGATTTGCCAAAGAATGGTCAGATCAAAATGGAGACGGCGAATTGCTCGCAAGCCTTCTACTAACTGACAAGGATGATCCACGGCGTTCTGCTGTACCGAGTACTCCAAGAGAATGGGAAGTCGCTCGGCTTGTGGCAGCCACCATTATCCAGTGGCTACCAACGTCGGTCGGTTGTTCGTTCCTGCGAGGAGCGTTTGAGAATGGTGGCGGAGAATTCAATTATCGCCTTCCTGACGAAAACATCTTCATGTACAGAAAATGACTATGACTTCCGGAAGCCTGTTCGTGCACACGAACAGGTTTTTCGTTTTGGTGTATCTCGAGTAGATCTCTCCAAGCACAGATCGCTAAATAGTCTGAACCAATTTGAAACAGTCTCAAGTGACTTTGATAGAAAAAGAGTGAGAGATAACCTCACCTGGATTAACTATCCGCAAACCATCCTTGTTATTGAATGCGTCGGCAGAACAGGTCATCGGTTCTATTGCAATAGATTCTCTGTGTGGTGGGGTGTAGATCTGAAGATATCCGTAACCTTCATCTGTTTCAATTGAAATAGCGACATCATTCTTTTCATCAATCAGTAAGACCTGGTTTCTTGGGTTTTGAAATGCATACCCTGTATCAAACTCTTTAACTCCGATCTTCTCTAACTTCTCAAAATGGGAAGACTTCACCTTCTTACCGGTTGGAATGAGCCTGTCATCAACTTCAATCTCTTCTACTTCAGGAATTTGAAGACCGAGTTCATTCACCAGTATTCCTGTACGAAAGTATGGGTGCCACCCAAGCCCAAAGGGAAGTTCTGTTGAACCGTTATTCGTTACATTCACAGTACAGGTCAACGTGTTTTCACTCAATTCGTAAATTACATCGAGTGAAAATGGAAATGGAAAATACGCTTTGTCTCCCGGATATGTATGTCTCAATGCTAACCTCCCTCCATATTCATTCTTTTCATCAGACACGACCTCAAATCCTTCATGTTCTATGAATCCGTGTATCGCATTATTTTCCTCGGGCATATTTATTGGAAACTGGTAGACATCTCCATTGAATTCAAATTTTCCATCAGCAATCCTGTTAGGGAATGGTGCAAGTATTGAACTTTTTGAACCTTCGTTTTCTATTATTTCTTCGGGAGTCTTGTATCCGTCGATGATTTCTATAACGTCATCACCTCTCTTAAGCATAAGTGCGTTCAATTTTGCACCTTTTTCGGGGATGACTTCGATAGATATTTTTTCCGATTCCAATTTCAAGACCTTCATAAATTTATACTAACAAAAACAACAGAGAAATATTTAATATTTTTTGGAATATAGAGGTTGGCAGTTTTGGATGTTTCAGAATGTTATGTATCTATTTGTAAATCCAGAGGAACTTCTGAGATAAGATCGAATTTTTCTTCTTCCTTGTTGTATCGAAACCTTCTTATACTCTGGTCGCCCAAGAGATTGAATGTATGGTTATATAGTCTAATTCTTTTTTTTGCTAACTCCGGATCCTGTAAATATTCTCGCACTCCACGATGAGCATATCCTTCCACCAGGAGTACATTTCCGCCATTTTCGACATACCTTTCTTCACTTTCTTCTTTGTCTGTGTCCAGCTCGTGCATTTGAAGTACGCTTAAAGCAGTTGTAGCATCTCTCCAATCATTCATACACCAATAAAATTTTGTAACCTGTTCCTCTATACTATCTTCTTTTGAAGTAATACCCGCATTCTGCAATTTATTCAACACATCTTCAGCTAGTTTGTCAGTTTGTTCAGTTCGATCGCGTATATACTTGGATCCCTGGCTGTCGTGCATCATAGTTAATCCGCTACTCAGAGCTCCAGAAACTCCCAAAGCACCTAAGCCGGCTACCTTTAAGAAATTCCGCCGACTCATTTTTCTTCCGGCGTCTTCTTTTGTGGCATTTTCTCTCTGGATCATGTGAAGTAAGGACCCACCAAGCGCTGTTCCCAAAGCAAAAGGGCCAGCCATCGCCAATGGTCCGTATTCAGATATGAAGCGTGCTGAATCTGAATCTGGATTGACAACAAGAATATCTTTTTCTTTTCGAGCAGCCATACCTGCCAAGACACCAAAGAAAGACATAACTTCTCTTTCATTTCGAGATTCGTATAAAGATTTTTCCACATCCTCTCTCAGTTCTCCTTGATGTCGCGCAGTTTCATTGGCAATTTCTTGTACACTAAGCTGTTTCAAATTTCTATCGTCAAAATATTCAAGCATCACGACGGACGAGTCATCCATTTCCCGATCGATGTCCTCGTAGTGTTTTATCAAGGTCTCCGGTATATGCGTTACTCCTCTTACGGTGAAGTTGAAAGAATCATCTTCAGGCCGGCCGATTTGTACAGGTTCGTGTTCAATGTACGTGCTTCGGTCGTCTCGAAGCAGGGATTCTTTCCATGATTCAAATGACACATCAGGCGTTGTCTCAGTAGCTCTGGTTGTGTTGGGGAGAGCAGACACCGCACTTGCTACAGCAAGTGTTTTGAGTATATTTCGTCTTACCTCATCAACCCCTTCTGTTCGTTGCGTCTTTTCCAGACTGTCTTTAGTGTCAGTGGTTTCGGGATAAGTACCAGGTTCTTCATTCGAATCCTCTGAAGGCATTTCTGCTGTGGTCGATTCACCTTCTTTTGTTTTTTGTTCTTCGACAGGGTCAGGTCTTTCGAAATCCATCTCTCAATTATAGCAGAATCAAAAAAGGGATCAGGTGCGGGGTTATCATATGTATTTTCAATCTAGGAGGTTGCTCCATTCATGAGGCCATCAATGAGTCCTATCATTTCATGGTTATGTTAATCTGAAGGCGATTCAACACGAACGCGTGAAGCCTCATTATTTTTTAGCGCAACATAGTATGAGCGTGCTTTTGTTACTCCAACGGTAAGGGATATAAGCGCGACGATCGCAAGAGTGGCAAAGCCTTCCTCATTGCTAAGCGTATTCACGTCAATGATCATCGCAAGTATGATGATCCCGATAGTTGCTGCGGTACACGCAAAGAATTTCACTCGCAGTGAAGAGAAGAACACTTTCAAAGGCCTTCCTCCCTGTGAGACCTGAGCCACTTCGTAATTAGCCCGAAAGACAGGAAGCCATGTGACGAAAAGCCGATCTTTAACTTCAAAATCGTCATCTTGTTGTTGAGCGAGTACTTTGGTCTTATACACTCTCGCAAAAAATATATTTACTATGCTAGCCAAACTCCATCCAATGAAGATAGAGAGTATAGTGATCGCAAAAATTGCCACACCCCCCGTTTGAGAGAGTATTGCTATAAGAACAATAAGTGTTGTTCCGGGAAAGACACTGCCTATAAAATAAAGGCCTTCGATGAATACTGATAAAAACGCGGCCACATAAATGTATTCTTCATTGATTCCCGAGATGAAATCGAGAAGTTGCTCGACTCCCGGCAGCTTGCCGCCAAGGAGCGCAAAAGAAATGTATGTGAAGATCACTATTGAAGAGAATATCCAAACGAAGGACCCGTACAGTTCTGATTTTTTTGGAGTTTCCATGAAAATCTTACCAAGATGTGCAGTTATCCTATCATGAATTTCTTCTTTCCCAGTGGTTGGACCACTGGAAACAGTGGTCCAACCACTGTTTTACTCTTGTTTTCTTCGGTCTTTAGCACCAGTTCTTGTGCTGGGAAAAGTCATTGTATAGTGTCATACTTTTAATATGAACTACAAAAGGCGAAACAACTCAGAACCGCTTGTACTGCTTGGGTTTGCTCTGTCGGGAATGTTTGGCCTGTATTTATTCATAGACGGCCTGCTTTCTTCAAGTGGTGCGAGTAACACCATATCCAATTCTGTTGACAGTCTAAACACAGTAGGAAATGTTGTTTCAGCTTTGGAAAATGAAACAGATAGTGCAAGTGATACAGGGACAACCACTTCTACATCTACGGAGGAAGTCGTTTCTGTGGACAGCGATCCTGAAGTTTCTGAACCACTCCCAGAAGATGAGCTTGTTGTTCTTGAAGTCAGTGACGAGAGCGAAGACGTACAAAATGAAGAAGATCAAAGTGTACAACCAGCTATCAAGGAGGAAGAGGAGGAGATAAATGAAGAGAGTAATGAGATAAGCACATCAACAGACCCTGCGCCGCCCGCAGTAGAAGTTTCGGAGGAAATTGAATCAAAGTTAATTGAAGGGGCGCAAGAAATACATTTTCAAGCGACGGCAAATGACATAAGCAAAAGTGTACGAGCCACTTTGATCTGGAATGTCACAGATGAGACGAGTGAGTGTAGAGGAAATTGGACGGGAGAAGTGGTAGCACACACAGACAGACAGGAAATTTACTTCAATAAGCCGGGACTCTACGAGTTTGCTCTTTTCTGTAAGAAGGGAAGCGCGGAGACCCTAAAGACTGTCAATGTCTTGGTAAGAGATAGTGCCGAGAAAGATTATGCTCCTGACGGCTTGGCATACTACTTCGTTGATAGCGAAACACGGAAAATCATTCACGAAGGTGCGCAGGGGGTGCCAAGATATATTGCTGAAAAAGTTCATTTTGATGATGAGCAAGGCACAACAGTTACGTGGCGGCTGAAGAACGACTCCAAAGTACATTCCGGAATAGTCAAAGTAGTACTTAGGGTTCATTTTGATGTACTAAACTCTGAGGCTTATGAGCGATTTTTGGAAGTACTTGAAGAAGGTGAACGGCTTGGAGAACTACAAGAGAGAGATTTGGAGTATGTAGGCTATATGGAGAAGCCATCTGGAGGAAAGACTCTCGTATTCGAACACACCGCTTTTACAAAAGCCATCCCCCCAAGAGAGCTTTCAGAAGAATTTGAATTCAATTTTGGCTCGTGGGCTACGTCAACAGACGTTGGCATACACAAGGGAGAAATGGCCTGGTTCAAGGTGCACGCAAGTGGCGGCAAGGTGTTTGTAAATGATTAATGAATAGAAATTTTGTCCAGTTCTATGTGGGACGGGTATGGAACGATCCTAATCTAGGACACTCAGTAGCTGTGAGTGAAGATTCCCGTTTGAAAGCAGTATGTTGTTCTTCGTTACATCGAATTCCTCCCCTTTCCAATCAGTAACCTTGCCGCCGGCCTCTGTAACGAGGAGATAATGACAATAATCCCATGGAGATGACCCTGAAGAGACAAAGGCGCCATATTTGCCGGAAGAGATGCCGGATATCTCATCATGCGAACATTTTTGATTCCCAATGTTGTGTGTAACTTCTCCAAATCTTGCTTTTAACTTTTCTTCAAGATGCATATCCGGCCAGGTCCTCAGATTAATAGTTGCTTTTTCAATTCCTTCATCACTTACTTTCACTCGTTTGTTATTAAGGAAAGCTCCTTCGTTCTTCACTGCATGAAATAGCTCGTTTGTTATTGGGTTGTAGGTAAGGGAAAGCACCACTTTGTTATGCTCTGCAAGTGCTATCCCTGTATGAAATAGTGGCACTCCTTTTACAAAATTACTTGTCCCGTCTATTGGGTCAATAAGGAAGATATATTCAGAAGCTTTCTCAATTAAGGGAGATTCCTCGCTCATTATTGAGCAGTCCGGGTAATTCTTCCGGAGATGGTTTACGATCAACGAATCAACTTCCAGATCGAATTTGGTAAGTATGTCCCCAAGGCCTTCCTTGGAACGCTCACCCTTATCTTTTTCTGCGTATCCTTTTCGCACTATCTCACCGGATTTTTGTATGAGCTTAAGCAAATCCTCTTTTGTTTTTTGCACATTCATGCGTCAAGTATATCAAACAAAAAATCTCTCTTTCTTTCAGAAAGACAACTTTTTCACTTTGCGGGCTACCTCGGGCTAGAACCGTGGTCGGTCAAGCCCAGTAAGGTTGTTTTCAATAAATTCACCATTCTATTTTAACGCACCTAGTGCGCTTTGAAAAAGTGACAAAAGTGACACAAAACCAAGTGTAACGAAATAGTTACAAGACTATGTAACTTTTACCTTTTCCAAACACCAAGACTCCTTAGCAGTAAACCAACGAGCGGATATGATACGGCCGCTGCAATTATTGAGAATAATGTTTTTGTTATAAGGTCAACGCCAAAATA
>JANQMM010000063.1 GCA_028280145.1 Minisyncoccota bacterium
GTGGGCAACGCCCGTGAAGTGATGTACCACGATGGACCTGCTGATGGTATTACCACTGATCAGGGCTCAACAACAGTTGGTTTCCAAGCAGAGATTATGAACTATCAGGAGGCCGGAACGGACTACACAGCAGTCATTACATACGTTGCAACACCTGTGTTCTAAAAGAACTCTGAACACGTTTCATTATCTGTTTCAAAAAACACTCGCGCGGTGCGGGTGTTTTTTGCTATCATGTCGCTCATGACCGAGAATAAACGGAAAGAAAGAGAAAAACGAGCCCGACTCATGGTCGCAGAACTGAAAAAGATCTATCCGAATGCCACAACTGAACTTAATTGGAATACACATTTTGAATTATTGGTTGCGGTCATCCTTTCCGCACAGTGCACCGATAAACGAGTAAATGAGGTAACGAAAGACCTTTTCAAGAAGTACAGAAAACTTAATGATTACGTTAATGCAAACATAGCAGAATTTGAGAAAGATATACGATCAACGGGTTTTTATCGAAATAAGACAAAAAATATATTGGGAGCGGCGCGGGTTGTAAAAGAGCAGTTCAACGGGCGTGTTCCAAAGACCATGGAAGAAATGCTTACCATTCCGGGGGTGGCACGCAAGACAGCAAATGTGGTTCTTGGGAATGCATATGGTATTTATGAAGGAATAGCTGTTGATACGCACGTACGACGGCTTGCCCTTAAATTTGACTTAACCGATTCAAAGAATCCTGTTCAGATTGAGCGAGATCTTATGGAGATCATTCCAAAGAAAGACTGGAAATGGGTGAATCACCAAATGGTGCTGTATGGCCGATATATTTGTACCGCTCGCCCGCATGACTGCGAAGATCATCCGCTTACCAAGCTATATCCGAAAGCTGCCTTAACGTGGCCTACTTCGCGGTAAATAGCCAACACTTTACATCTTTTTCGTGTCGATTTAGAGTAGATATATATAACTTACTATTTTAGAATCATGAAAATACTACCTATTACACTTTTGGCTTTCTTTGCGGGTTCAATCGGAGTGCTCTACGCCGAACAGATTGATCCGCCTTCCTTAGAGCTGGACGCGGGTCAGGCTGATGTAAGGGCGGTTTCTGCCGTGTCAGTTGAAAGGGATGCCGCTTCTGAGACGGAGGATACGCAGACAGATGACGCAACCTCAGTTGAACCGGAAATGATCAGTATGGACCTGACCACAAGCGAGAGCGCAACGTCACAAGAAAGCGTATCCGGTTTTCTAAAAATTGATGGCATAGATGGAGAGTCGACAGATAATGAGAGCTCTGGCTCAGACGGAAGAGATGTAACGACACCTACTCCTACCACCTTTGGAGTTGAACGTGAGATGAAAGAGTCAGGAGAAAAGGGAGGAACAGAAGATATTAATATTGGAGTCGGGGAGTTGCACGAAAGTGATCCGCATGAAGATTGGATCATTATCGAAAGCGCTGTCGATTCAGAAATGAATAAGGCAGACTTAGTGGAGAGAATAACAACTGATTCCGATGGAGGCCTTCAGGCCATATATATAAAACTTCCCGACATTGAAGGGGAAAGTTCCTCAAAGAAGAAACCAAAAGAGATAGTGGTTGTTGGAAGCAAGGTGCGTAGTGAAAATACGCCTCAATTAGTGCGTGATGTCGGAGAAGACACAGCTGTTGCGGATTCCTTCTTTGATATATGGGTGGATGCTGCCGACCCTGCACAAGCGTCGTCTCCAGACTCGTTTTTCGACATTTTCGTTGACGCAGGTGAAGAACGATCGACTCCGGATTCCTTCTTTGATATTTTCGTTGATGTCACCGATCAAGACCTACAACTCCAGGCAGTCAGCGTTGCCCAAAATGATGAAAGCATAGAACAGGTAACTGTTTTGGAAGAAGCGGTTCGTGTCGATTATCGTGCGCACATAAAGTTGTTTGGTTTTATTCCACTTACTACAACAAGATCTGTGGAGGTTGAAACAAATGCTCTTGGTGTCGGGAATGTGGAAGTTGATCTTCCCTGGTGGCATGTTCTTGCGCGCAAGGATGTCGACTCTGAAGCTCTCAAACAAGAACTCGAAAAATCATTTGAGAGCAACATTCCTTCAGTAGAAACAGCTGACAAACGACCGACTGAAGAGGTGGCATTCTATTACAACAAGATACGAGCACAGGTGTTAAAAACAATTGGGGAAGTCGGAACGCAGGATGAAAAAGGTGGCGATATTTGATGTTGACGGGACCATTTTTCGCTCTAGCTTACTGATCGAGTTCGTTGAGGCGCTTGCGGCGAAAGGCGTCATCTCAGAAGAAGCTCCTCACGAATACGCTCGGGAATACGAAGCTTGGCGAAATCGAAATGGTAGCTACGATGCGTATATTGGAGCTGTTGTAGATACGTTCTTACACAATATCAAAGGGGTATTCTACGGTGACTTTAAGGATATTGCAGATGCCGTCATAGAGGAGCAAAAGCATCGAGTATACCGCTATACGAGAGACCTCGTTCAAGCCCTGAAGAAGGACAATTACTTTATCCTTGCGATCTCGCAATCACCAAAAACAATACTGGATCCGTTTTGTCTGCACATGGGTTTTGATAAGGTGTACGGACGTCTCTATGAGCTTGGTCCACAGGACCGTTTCACCGGTGAGATAATAGACCTGCATCTCATCGCAAATAAAGCAAACGTATTGAAACGTGCGGTTGAAAAAGAACACTTGACCCTCGAGGGTTCTGTTGGTGTTGGTGATACGGATGGAGATATCCCGTTTCTTGAACTCGTTGATAAGCCCATTTGTTTCAATCCAAACGACCTCTTGTATAAGGAGGCAAAGCGACGAAATTGGCAAGTAGTTGTTGAAAGGAAGAATGTCATCTATGAGCTCTAAATGGAAAGTCAAAATAGAAAAAGTTGGAGAAACCATAGAGGCTCGTATCTTTGAAGCGGTCGTTATCGATACTGGTGAGGAATATCCATTCAAAGTGACGGTTGATAAAACATATTCGGAGGAATTGTTTGGTAAAAGTATTCCACTGATACTGCTTGTACAACAATCATTCATGTTTTTACTTGAGCGCGAACCGGTCACCTCAATTCTGCGGGACTTTAATCTTCGGGAAATTCAAACCTATTTTCCTGAATATGAAGAAACGATGCGAACGTTATTTGCCGCATGAACACCGGAACATTTCAAAAAAAAGTGTGGCAGCACTATCGAACGCACAAGCGCACACTTCCGTGGCGTAATGCCACAAATCCGTATCACGTGTTGCTCTCAGAGCTCATGCTCCAACAGACACAAGTAGATCGTGTATTGCCAAAATATGAAGCCTTTTTGAAGAAGTATCCTACCCTTACTTCACTTAAGAGGGCGGCGCTTCGTGATGTGCTAGTGCTTTGGCAGGGTCTTGGGTATAACCGAAGGGCCAAGTTTCTTCATCAAATAGCAAAAATTACAAACGGCAAACTTCCCAAAACATACGCAGAACTTATTGCGCTTCCCGGCATCGGTCACTACACCGCAGCTGCGATCATGAATTTTGCCTACGGCGTTGCCACACCGATGATCGAGACAAATATTCGCTCGGTGTATATCTTTTTCTTCTTCAAGGGCGCACATAGTGTTGATGACAAGGAGATTCTTGCTGTTGTTAAGAGAACGATGGATACAGATGATCCTAAGGGATGGTTCAACGCGCTTATGGATTATGGCTTACATATAAAGCGGAGGGTTGGCAATGTCAATAAAAAGAGCAAGCACTATACTAAGCAGTCAAAGTTCGAGGGTTCTAATCGAGAGGTCCGCGGTCGCATCATTAAAGCGCTTACAGAAAAGCCTGCGCTCTCTATGCGCTCCTTAAAGGAAATAACACGTACCGCTCCAAGACAGATAAAAGAAAATCTTGCCCGATTGGAGCAAGAAGGAATGATTCGGCGCAAGAAACGATCTTACACGTTGGCCTAACGCGTATCTTCAATACGAAACGCAAAGAATATACCGGCAAGAGTGACGAGTCCGAGAACCACCCAGATGTGTTGTATGTCCATGAAGAGCAGAGCAAGCGTGCCGACTGCCGGACCTGCCACATAGGCGACTGGTCGCGTTATCCTAAAAAAGCCAATGGTATTGTTATCGGTTGCGTTTACGTGTTTAAAGAAGTAGCTTTCAGACATTATCTCGATCAGACTTGCTCCGATGCGCGTTATAAGAAGTAGCATTGCCCACACAATGAATGTGTTTGCGGTAATAAAAGCAAGAAGGAAGGTGAATACGCCTGCGATAAGAAAACCTGTGATCAGAAGTTCTTTTTCCCCTAAATATTTGTCCGCGATCTTACCCGCAGGGTATTCAAGGAGTACAAAAGGAAGGAGCATGATAGCCGTGATGAAGCCTATTTCCGCCCACGAGAATCCGATATGGGCGTGGAGATAGATCGGCATATAAATAACCATCCATGAGAAGAAAAATCTCATGATGAATTGAGACATAAGTATATTGTAGAGATTTTTATGCTCTATGATACAGCGCAGTGTGCCTCGTATCCGTATCCGATGGTACTCCGGGTCTTTGAAGTCCTTGAATGAACGAATGATCATCAGAAATGGTATGAGAAACAGTGCTGATGTCAGATATATTTTCCAATAGTCTCCATTTGTGAGCATGAGTCCTGATACAAGTGGGGCAAGAATGAGGGCCATGTTGACCACAGTGAGAAACGTACCTCGAACCGCACCAGTTTCGCCTTCTTGCTTCGTGTACCCCTCAAGAAAGACGTCAAAGTTGAATAAAATGAGAGGAAACGTCACTGCGTGCAGAATGAAGAGCGGCACTGCCGTGTAGAAGGACTGGGAAAATGCGAGCCCCAAAAAAATGAAGAACTCAACGAACGTAAGAGCAAGAAGGGTTTTATAATTTCCGACAAGTCGCAGTAATCGTGCAATATAGATGAGTGCCGGGATGCTTATGGCAGAGCTTATGATATAGATCGAGCCAACCAGTCTTTCATCCACAAAGGTGCTTAAAAAACTTGAGTTCATATACACCACGAAGAACAGGTGGAAAGAGAGAACAAAGCTCGAAACATACAACAATCCAAAAGTGTGCTTGTTCTTTTGAGCCAGTGATTCACCAATCATAGACTTATTATACTCCGAGTACAACCGGTATAACTATTGGTCGTTTGTTTGTTTTCTGGTAGAGGAAACGACTTACGTCATCTGTGACATTTGCCTTCACGTGATCGAAGTTGATCGGGTTCATGTCTTTTGCAGTCGTCTCAACCGTGCGTTTTACGATCAGACGGGTCTGTTGTAAGAGTTCCTGGCTTTCGCGCAGGTATACGAAACCGCGAGAAATAATGTCCGGTGATTTGCGGAGCTTTCCGGTCTTGAGATTAATGGTCGCAATGATCACAAACATACCGTCTTGGGCAAGCAATTTTCTGTCCCGGATAAGCACTTCCTGTACGTCTCCAATAGAGAACCCGTCGACGATACGAAGGCTATCCGGTGCTTTTTCTTTTAGCTTCACTATCTTTTTGCCGCCATCTCGTATCTCAATGATGGAACTGTTATCAGGAATGACACAGTTACCTTCAGCAACTCCCGCATCTCTTGCTATGTCGGTGTGTACAGTGAGCATGTAATGATATCCGTGCAGTGGAATGAAGAACTTTGCTCCGATTTTCTTGTGGATCCATAGTGTCTCATCACGGTTTGCATGCCCTGAAGAGTGTACATCAGATGTCTGGTAGGTGATGATGTGCGCTCCTTGTCTTGAGAGCTTGTCCTTCATGCCTTGTACTGCCCGTTCATTTCCGGGAACAACAGAAGAGGAGAGAATGATGGTGTCGGTGGGTTTTATGCGTACTTTTTTGTGAGTTTTATTTGCCATCCGCATAAGTGCGGCAAATTCATCTCCCTGAGCTCCTGTTACCATCATGACTATCTTGTTGTCCGGATATCTGTCAACTTCGTCAGGGCTGATAAAGACGGACGGATCAACGTCAAGCATCTTTAATTGACGAACGATATCAACATTTGTTTTCATACTTCGTCCCTCAATAACGATCTTCTTCTTAAGTCTTTTTGCCACCTCGACCATTTTCATGACACGTTCCAATTGAGAAGCAAATGTTCCGATGATCGTGCGGGCCTGAACATTCTTGATGATCTTTTCAAGATTTTCGTGTACCTTCCACTCCGGAAATGAGAAACCGGGGCGCTCCACGTTTGTTGAGTCTGCAAGCAGAAGAAGTACATTCTCTTTTGCAAACTGTGCGAACTCCTTTTCTTCAGCTTTGCTTGGCACACCATCAACATGGTCGAGTTTAAGGTCGCCCGTGTGCACGATCTTCCCGTAAGGAGTGTCGATAATGATTCCCATTGAGTCGGGAATAGTGTGTGTTACTGCAAAGAACCCGACTGTGAGGTCACCAAGCTTGATGCTATCCGTTTTTTCTATTTCATGGACAGTAATCGGCTCTGTGTGCGGGAATTCATCCTGTCTTTTCTTGATCATCACGCTGGTGAGACGTCTTGTGTAAATAGGCGGATTCCCAAGGCTTTCAATGACGTACGGGATGCCTCCAATGTGGTCGAGGTGTCCGTGGGTAACCAATATCGCGCGTATCTTATCTTTTCGATCCTCAAGATACTTTGTGTTTGGGAGAATGTAATCGATTCCGGGAGTGTCATCTTCACGAAACTGAAACCCACAATCAACAATAAGAATGTCATTTCCAATTTCAAACGCTGTCATGTTTCGACCGACCTCTTCCACACCTCCAAGAGGGACAATGCGGATACTGTCTGCCGCAAGCGGCGGGATCTTGTCTTCCTTCTTTCCGTTTGCTGAGAGTTTTACGTTGACCTGCATCTTCTGCGGCTTACGTAACTTGTTTCTTGTAGCACGAGCCCGTTTTGCACGATTGATCCGGTCGCTTTTATTGCTTTTCTGTGACGTACGGGTGGCGGTTGTTTTGCGAGCCGTTTTTCTCGAAGGTATTTTTCTCGAGTTCGGACTTCCGGATGCAATCGTCCTTTTCTTCCGCACAACTTTTCTTCCGCGGGATGCCGTTGTCTTGCGTGCTGGCCCACCGCTTCTTTTTCGTCCTTTTTCTTGGTATGTCATATTTTTTTAGTTAACAAAGAAGTTCCATACATGATCCGTGTGTATATACCACTCGTGAACATTGAGGAACCGCTCGCTTGGCGTTGTAACCGATCCAAGTCTGATGTTCTCAATATGTTGAGGAACAACATAAATAAAATCTGGTGTATAAATAAAGATCGCAGGAATGTCATTTTCGATCTCGCTCTGGAATATCTCGAACTTCTCCAGACGCTCTTCCTTATTGCTGATCGTTCGGGCCTCTTCAAGTGCCGCATCAACAGTGATGTTTGCGTAGAGGGCGATGTTAAGTCCCGGGTCATTTCTTTGCGATGAGTGCCAGAATGCAAAAAGATCAAGTTCGCGTCCGACGATCTCTCCGAAGAGCAAAGCATCGTATTTGCGGGGACGAATGACATTCTGATTCAGGTCTCCTGTCTCAAACACATTTACGTCAACGAGTGCGCCGATCGCTTCCCATTCTTCCTTTACAATGTTTGCGACCGCCTTAAGCTCGGGGATATTTGCTGTTGCGATGGAAAACTCAAGCCGATCGACCCCGTCATTTTCTTCCTTCTCCCACACACCACTTTCTTCGTTTACAGTCCACTGGTTGCGTTCCAGAATGTCAATTGCACGTTTCTTTTGTGACAGTGCTTCTAGTTCAAGCTCTTCCGCACTCAATTCTCTTTCCGGGAGTATTCCGGGCGGAATCGGGCTGTCGATCGCGGTGCCAAATCCGCCAAGGACTTCACGTACGATGCGTTCTTTATCAAGCGCAACATCAAGAGCCCTTCGAACTTCAATGTGTGCAAAGACCGATGCCCGGTTTTGATTGAAAAAGACACCAAAAATACGAGGGAGGGGCACTTGTTCTATCTGCATATCTGACGTATTGAGTTCTGCGTATGCAAGGTTGTTGGTCGATATGCTGTTGATCGAATCGACTTCACCATTTATGTATGCGTCGATCAAGAAATCTTCATTCGGGTAAAAGTACACACGTACTGATTCGATATACGGCCTGCCGAGAGCGTATCCATCAAAACTGTCCAATTCATAGTAGACCGGAATTCCTGAAGAACTTCTTTTTATTTCTTGTATTTCGAAGGGTCCTGATCCGATCGGATTGGTGTTGAACTCGCTAAAGGCGACCTCTTCGGTATTTGCAGTACCCCAAATGTGTTCGGGGAGGATGCCAAGCGAGAGGTTTTCAATGAAGGGAGCGTATGGCTGTTCGAGAGTGAACACCACTTCCGTATCGCTCACTTTTTCCACCAGAACGCCTTCCCAGCTTCCACGTCGCGGACTTTTGATGGTGGGGTTCTGGATGAGTTTCACGGTAAAGACGACATCATCTGCGGTGATCAGTTCACCATCATGAAATTCAGCATCTTCACGTAGAAACACCGTATATACCAGCCCGTCTTCTGAGACGGTGTGTCCGCGCGCAATATCGTGGACAAATGACCCGTCGGGGGTCGGCTTAATGAGTCCGCTATATACAAGCGCTGTCAGGTCTCGATCCGCTTCTGATTGGGCAAGAAGCGGGTTGATGAATCGTGGCGAGCCGACAACACCTTCGGCAAAACTCCCGCCCTCAGCCGGTATCTCAACAAGTAAATTCTTGTTCACCTGATTCAACAGCGATAGTGTGCTTATGAGGAAGATCGCGCCGAGTACAAGAAATAACAGCTTCTCAAAAGGAGAAAAGTCCCGATTGATTCTAAGCGATCTTTTTGAGCTCGTGGTGGGGTAAGGCTCATTCACGTTGTCTGAATGTATTGAGTCCATCTAAATCTATAAGGAGTATAGCAATCTGTGATAGTTCTATTTAAGCATGTAATACTAATAATAAAAACAGCAAAAAACGCATTACTGTGAACACAACTCCTTCTAACCGAAGGGCGAGAGTGTTTTAGAGGATGAGTGCGATAAAAGCAGACAGAGCGAAAAGCACGGCAAGAACGATCGTCGCGTTGAACAAGATCTTCTCCGAACCTCGTCTGGTATGAAAACCTGCGCTAAAGTTGTCGCTTCCAAATGCACCTCCCAGTCCCGAACCAGTTTGCTGCAAGAGTATTGCGGCCACAAGTAGAAAGGAGAGCGCGATCTGGATATATGGCAATACAGCCTGAATTATCGCAATCATTTGAGCTTGAGTATATCAGGAAACCCAATTCTTGCAAGCAGGGTTGTTATCAGTATACTTATGATACTTAATCTATTATTAACAGTAGTTATCTAGATTTACGCTATGGCGAAAAAAGACACAAACAGTCTTGGCATCACTCCTCTTGCTGACAGAGTGGTTGTTGAGGCATTAACTGATGATGGCAAAGAAAAGAAATCTGCTGCCGGTATCATTATTCCTGTTGCAGAAAAGGAAGACCGTGTTGATCGCGGCAAGGTAGTAGCGGTTGGCGAAGGGCGAGTAGATAAGGACGGCAACCTTGTTCCAATGAAGGTAAAGGTAGGCAACAAAGTACTCTTTCAGTGGGGCGATAAGGTGACCATAAATGAAAAAGAATATTTTATTGTGAACGAATCAAGCATCCTTGCGATCACAAAGTGATCCGACCAATTACTAATAACGACTAACGAACAACGAACTAACGAATACTATGGCAAAAGACATTATTTTTAACGAAGACGTGCAAAAGTCACTCAAAAGTGGGGTGGACAAGGTTGCAGATACGGTAAAAGTGACTCTTGGTCCGCGCGGACGTAACGTGGCTCTTGATAAGGGGTACGGCGGGCCGACCATTACAAACGATGGTGTTTCTATTGCTCGTGAGATATCACTCTCCGATAAGTTTGAGAATATGGGAGCAGAGATCGTAAAAGAAGTTGCAAGTAAGGCAAATGATATGGCGGGTGACGGAACCACGACCGCAGTGGTACTCACTCAGGCCATTGTAGAGGAAGGGTTGAAGCGAACGAGTATGGGAGCAAATCCGGTGCTTGTGCGGAAGGGAATTGAAATGGCTGCTGAGGATGTGGTCGCGGAGCTTCGAAAAATGGCAAAGGAGATCAAGAGTAAGGGAGAGATCAAACAAGTTGCAACCATTTCTGCAGAAAGCGATGAGATGGGAAAGATCATTGCCGATACGATCAATAAGGTCGGAAAGGATGGTGTTGTGACGGTAGAAGAGTCACAATCCTTCGGAATTGACTCCGATATCGTTGAAGGACTTGAGATCGATAAGGGATACATTTCTCCATATATGGTGACCGATTCAGAGCGCATGGAAGCGGAATTCAAAGATGCACCGATCATTCTAACTGATAAGAAAATATCTTCTGTTCAGGAGATTCTTCCGCTCCTTGAGAAACTTGCTCAGGCAGGAAAAAAAGATGTTGTGGTCATTGCTGATGACGCCGAAGGCGAGGCTCTTGCGACATTTGTAGTAAACAAACTTCGCGGCTCCTTCAACGTGCTTGCGGTCAAGGCGCCGGGCTATGGTGATAGCAAAAAAGACCAATTGCAAGACATTGCGATTACTATTGGTGCAACAGTTATCTCGGAGGAAGTAGGTCTTGATTTTGAGAAAGCGGACCTTTCGATGCTCGGGGCGGCAAGCAAAGTGATTGCAAAGAAGGACAGCACAATCATTGTTGGTGGAAAGGGAAAGAAAAAAGATATTGAATCTCGAATTCAGCAACTCAAGACACAAGCATCCGGTACCGATTCAAAGTTCAGCCGTGACAAACTGGAAGAACGTGCGGCAAAACTCTCGGGAGGTGTTGCGGTGATCCGTGTTGGTGCGGCAACAGAGACAGAAATGAAATATCTGAAGGACAAGATCGACGACTCAGTAAACGCCACAAAAGCAGCAGTTGAGGAAGGCGTGGTGCCCGGAGGCGGAAGTGCGCTTGCTCAAGTTGCAGGCAAGCTTCTCAAAAACCATAAGGGAGGCACGGGCGAAGTAGAAGTTGGATATGCAATCTTGCTTAACGCTCTTACTGCCCCATTGAAACAAATTGCACTAAACGCAGGGCGCGATGACGGCGCGGTCATTGTGCGGGATGTGCAAAAGAAAGCAGGAACAGGATTTGACGCAAGCAAAGACGACCTTGATGTGACCATTGTTGATATGTTCGAAGCGGGCATCATTGATCCGGTCAAAGTGACTCGAAGTGGTGTGCAAAATGCAGCTTCAGCGGCAGCCGTACTCCTTACTACGAACGCGGCAGTGGCTGATGCTCCGGAAGAGAACCCAACACCGCCACCAATGGCAGGTGGGGGGATGCCGGGTGGTATGCCCGGGATGATGTAGTCCGTTCGTGCCATTCTCTTGAAATACACACATGATTTTCTGCGGAAAATCTGCTCTGCTTAGCACATTACGATGTGTCTCCGTAAGGTATTTCAAAAGAAGATACTCACTTTTATTGTTAGGAAACCCGCCTTGGGCGGGTTTTTTGGTGTGACGCAATACCATGTCCATACTTGACAAAAATATATATTAATGCTATGATTGGTGTAGAAATAGCTTGATCCACAATCACCACCGATACCACCATAGAGAAGGGGTAAGAAGATGAGCAAGAAAAGCCGTAAGAAAGCACCGTTTCCGTTCAAACTGTCCGGGCGGGATATCGCATCGGCCAACGCTGCTGTCGATATCCTGAAGAGGTCGGCCTACTGGAACCCGGAGATGCACACCATGGCGCACCGTGTCGTCGACGACCTCGGCGAGGAACGGGCGGCGAACATCTTTCTCACGGAGATGGGCGGCCGCAAGATCTCTCCGTCACTCATGGGGCGTTTCAAAAGGGCCGGGGTGAACACCGATCTGCTGAGCGCCAAAGGTCTGGGAACTCCCGATCTGCGACGGGCGGCACTCACAAGGTGTGGCGGCATCCAAGTGCCCAAAGGCATGATCCACGGGTTCGGGTGCTCCGGAAAGGCAGCCTAACGGTGCCTGAGTGGAAACGGGAAGGGGGGGCGCGTTTGCGCCCCCTGTTTTGTATATAAAAGGAGACGGAAACGTAGTATAATGATGGAACTACAAGATAACTTGTCTTATATGGAACTCATTATTTTAGGAATTGTCATTGTCATTGCTCTTTGGGTGGTGGCGATATACAACAAATTTATAAAACTGGTAAACCGTACGAAAGAGGCCTGGGCTGATATTGACGTACAGCTGAAGCGTCGCTACGACCTTATCCCGAATCTTGTAAACACTGTGAAGGGATATGCCAAGCACGAAAAAGAGACGCTCAGCAAGGTGACAGAAATGCGTGCAGCCGCAATCAACGCTGAAGGGCCGGGTGCAAAAGGCCAAGCCGAGAACATGCTCACTGACGCGCTCAAAAGTCTTTTTGCCGTTTCGGAGAACTATCCGGACCTTAAGGCAAACGAGAACTTTCTCGAACTGCAACGTGAACTCACGGACACAGAGAACAAGGTACAGGCAGCAAGGCGTTTTTACAACGGCAACGTACGAGACCTTAATATCGCACTTGAGACATTCCCACAAAATATTGTTGGTGGTATGTTCAAATTTGAAAAACGCGAATTCTTCGAACTGGATGAGGAGGATGCAGATGCTCGCGACCCGGTCGAAGTGAACTTGTAATCCATACACATGAGAGGGAACACGCACAACTTGTCACTTGCGACGCTTTTGTGTGCGCTGTTTCTTTTTCCTTTTCTTTTGTTTGCCGAGGAGAGCATTTCACTCTATGAGGTGGACATTGATATTCATGAGGACTCGTCAATAACAGTGCTTGAGACAATTCATTATGATTTTGGAGAAAGTAGCAGGCGCGGCATTTATCGGACCATTCCGACACGTTACGAGACACCTTGGGGAAAGCGAGGTGTTGATGTTGCGATCACATCGGTGACACGAAACGGGTACCCGGAAGAATTTAGGGACACCAAAAGAGGAAGTGAGCGGGAAATTCGAATTGGTAACCCGGATGTGTATATTGAAGGCGCACACGTCTATCGTGTTACCTACAAAGTAGAGGGCGCACTGAACAGATTTGAAGGGTTTGACGAGTTATACTGGAACGCTATTGGGGACGGGTGGAATGTCTTGATCGAAAACGCTGTTGTGACCGTTGATGCTCCGGTAAGCGTTTTGGAAGCGGCTTGTTACGAGGGGGTACTTGGCTCAACACAGCCGTGTAGAGACCTCTATGTGGACAGGGATGTAGTGGTCGCAAGGGCGATTGAGCTACAACAAGGTAGCGGACTGACCGTTGCAGTTGCCTTGCCAAGCGGAGTACTTACATTTCCCGGAGCTATTGAAAATGTGTGGCGGTTTGTAAAGCATAACGCAGTGTTGTTTCTGCCGATTTTAGTATTCATATTTATGTTCTTTCTGTGGCGCAAACACGGTAAGGACGCGAAAGGCAGTGGTACGGTCATCGCGCATTACGAACCGCCAGGCGGCATGTCACCGCTTCTTATGGGAGCACTTGTTGATGGCGGTCTCAATAATGAGGATATCACTGCCGGTATTCTCTATTTGGCACAACAGGGTTACATCACCATCGAGCGAACGGAGAAAAAAAGATTTCTGGGAAGCAAGGTCGATTATATTTTGACGTGGGTCGGTGATTACGGCGAGCTTAATCAAAAAGAACAACTGACCGCAGAACTTCTGTTCGGGATCAATGTACATAAAGGACAATCAGTTGCCTTTTCCAAACTTCAAAAGGATAGAACTGTTGCAATGAGGAGAAGGGCGCTTGCAGAGCACATCGATGCTGACCTAAAGGCGCAGGGGTATTTTGCAAACAAACCTCGGGCGACCACGATGACGTGGGTGCTTATTCCGGCCGTTCTTATTTTCTTCTCCGTGTTCTTGTTTGAGTTGCTTAATGTTGCATCCATCATTGCCATCATACTTTCCGGCCTCATTGTTCTTGCATTTGGCGTGCTCATGCCAAAACTTACAAAAAAGGGTGCACTTGCTCGAGAACACATTCTCGGGTTCAAGGATTTTCTGCGAGTTACGGAAAAAGAGCGCATAGCATTTCACAATGCCCCCGAGCGAACACCTCACGAATTCATGGAATTTTTGCCGTTTGCCGTAGCTTTGGGAATTGAAAAGAAGTGGGCCGAGCAATTCAAAAATATCGAAATGGATGATCCGTCCTGGTATCGGGGTGGCTCGTTCAAACGTTTCAATGCTGTTGCTTTTGCCGGTGATATCGATAGCTTCAAGACCTCTATGTCTGCGGGAGTGAGTGCGGCACAAGGCGGTTCAGGCTCTTCCGGTGGAGGATTCTCCGGCGGCGGTATGGGCGGCGGCGGTGGAGGTTCATGGTAGCACCTAGCGCTTAGTTGCCCGGCGCTCGGTGTTTAGGTAGAATGAGGCACATCTGAAACTAATTAACGCACTAGGAGCTAAGTGCTAACGACTAAGCGCTAACCATCATGGCAACCATCTACACACATCAAGATCGCAATATCCGAAAGACATGGCTTCTCATGTTCTTCTTTCTGGTAGCGGTTATTGCTATCGGGTGGGGATTCAGTTGGTACTTCAATAACCCGTTCATTCTCTACATTGCGACATTCTTTGCGATCGCCACCAATATATACAGCTACTGGAACTCGGATAAGCTTGTCGTGCGCATGACGGGAGCAAAACCCATCACTCGCGAAAGCCACCCTGATCTGTGGAACACTGTTGAGAATCTTTCCATAACAGCGGGTCTTCCCATGCCGAAGGTGCATGTTGTGGATGATCCTGCACCTAATGCGTTTGCAACAGGGCGCGATCCCGAACATGCAGTTGTTGCCGCAACGACAGGACTGCTTTCCATTCTGGATAAAACAGAACTTGAAGGGGTCATCGCTCACGAACTCGCCCACGTAGGTAATCGTGATATGCTTGTTTCAACTGTTGCAGTCGTGCTTGTAGGATTCATTGCCATTCTTGCGGACTTCTTCCTTCGTATGACATTTTGGGGAGGAGGAAGACGGGGCAATAACGGCGGGGGCGCACTTTTCTTGATCGTTGGCATCATTGCGGCAATCTTGCTTCCTATAGCGGCCCGCCTTATTCATTTGGCAGTGTCTCGCAAACGCGAATTTCTTGCCGATGCCTCAGGAGCGCTTCTGACCCGTTATCCGGAGGGGCTTGCAAGCGCGCTTGAGAAGATCTCACAACATTCGCGACCGATGCAACGTCAATCACACGCAACCGCCCATCTCTTCATCGCAAATCCGTTTGGGAAGGGTGGTGAAGCGCGAAAGTTCATGAATAAGCTCTTCTCGTCACATCCGCCGGTTGAAGAGCGACTCAAGGCTCTTCGTGGACACAGTTAAGTTCAATAAGAAATACACAATCAGGAGGCGTCGCATAGTGGTCTAGTGCGCTCGCTTGGAAAGCGAGTAGGGGGCAACTCCTCGCGAGTTCGAATCTCGCCGTCTCCGCATCTAACAGCTAGCTGTTTAAACTTAAGGTCTTCGAGCGTTCGAAGGTCTTTTGCTTTACAAATCAGTTTTTTGCGATACAGTCCATAGATAAGGGCAATGTGTCACAATTCTCAAGGAGTTAAGCAGAGAAATCTCCACATAACAAGCCCTACAATTATTAATCTCATATAAAAAATATGAATAAAGATAAACTTTCAGAGACGGAGTCAAAACTTGTGACCCTCAACTCTATCATTTCAAAACTTGAACCAGAGATAAGATTGGCAGCTTTTGAAATTTTGAAGTATCAGTTGTTTGATGGGGAACACGAATATCCAGCAAAAGAAAGAGGAAGTGCAAATAAAGAAGTCGAGAGTTTGTCAGAAGGAGCCAGGGGGAGTGTGCGAGATTTTTTTGCTTCTTTCGATCCAGAGAAACCTGCGGATTCGACTTTGGTGTTGGCTTCCTGGTTCTATACACAAAGGGGTTCTTCTGCCTTCTCATTAGATGAATTATATGGACTGTTTGATGAAGTTGGTACACCACGTCCTGATAAAACAAACATGACACTTAGACAATGCTCTAGAGGTGGAAAAAAACTCTTCAAGCAAGCAGGACATGGAAAGTATCGTCCCACAGTATACGGCGAAAACTATTTCAAACAAGAAATGAACCTTCGTCCAGGTAAAAAGACTGACTAAACTTATGATGTTTGTTGAGTTCATTGCTCCTGCAAAGAACGAATCACATTCCATTAAGTGTTTGTGTGCTCTTTACTATTTGAAGCACTCTCTTAAAATTGATGTTGCGTCCGTTGATCAAGTAAAGAACTTGCTAGTTCAAGGTAGAATTTTTAAGAAAGGGAGTAAAATTAACTACCCGCAAGCCCTTGATAGGCTTGGAGAAAAAGTCGATACTCCAGCAAAAGGATTGTGGCAAATTACCCCAACTGGAGAAAAGTCTATAAAAGAACTGCTTGGATTACCTGAGGGGGACATTGAAACACAAAATGATACAGAGTACCTTGAAAAACTTATTGCAACAAAAATCAAGGATCCCCAATCCGAGGATTATTTTTCAGAAGGCGCAGACTGTTTAAAAATCGGGAGACTTAGGGCGTGCGTTGTTTTTCTCTGGTCTGGGGCGATCCATGAAGTTCGAGAGAAAATTATAAAAAAATACTCAACCAAAAAGATTAATACTGCCATTAACAAGCATGATAAAAAAGCAAGGAAAATAAACACCGTTGATGATTTTGCATACATAAAAGATTCGATTTTATTACTAGCGTCCAAGGAGCTCGGGTTGTTTGATAAAAATGAATATTCTACCCTAGCAAATCTATGCTTAGATCTCAGAAATAAATGTGGGCACCCAAGTAAATATAGCCCCGGTCCTAAAAGAGTTTCAGCTTTTATAGAAGACTTGGTTAAAATTATTTACTAAAAGCGCCCGAGACACCTCTTCTCCAACTCACTAAAACTACTCAAAAAAGCTGAGCAGGGCTTAACCACCCACGCCTACCTGCCCGTAAGGCAGGGTTCAAGTTCAAGAAAGCCTCCAAGCAACGACGAGATATAAAAGTACTTTCTTGGTGCTTTTTTGAAAGATTCTCTCATGTATAATTTACTTTGTATGCAGAGAGCAAAATATACAGAAAGTGCTGGTGGTGTTGTGGTCAATAACGAGACAGGTGACGTGTTGATCGTGGCACACCCGAACAAGGTATGGGCTTTCCCAAAAGGACATATTGAACCGAGCGAAGACCCGCTTATAGCCGCAAAGAGGGAGATTTTTGAGGAATCAGGCATTACTGAAGTACAGTTGATCTGTGAGCTTGGCAAATACAAGCGGTTTCGCATCGGCAAGTACAGTAAAGATGATGAAAGCGAGATAAAGACAATTCGCATGTATCTTTTCACGACTGACCAGCAACGCACCGACCCTCGCGACCCAAGACACCCTGAGGCAAAATGGGTTCATCGAAATAACGTTGCAAAAGAGTTGACGCACGAGAAAGACCAGGCATTTTTCTTAAGCATCATCAATCAGCTCCCCCCAGTTCCGGAGAAGACATGATTCGCAAAGCGACAATAGTACATATCACACTTCTTGTTATTGCAGGGGCGCTCGCCTTGGTCGTTTTTCTTTTTAACCTATTTTCCGATGAGCCTGTTGCAACAAACGACATCAGGGCTATTTCGATAGGAGATGCGACCTACGACTTGCTGATAGCGGATACTCTAAGCCTTCGGCAACAAGGTCTTTCGGGGAGACCGTCACTTGGTGAGAGTGAAGGCATGCTCTTTGTGTTTGACAACAGCGCCGTGCAACATTTTTGGATGAAGGATATGTTGTTTTCGATCGATATCATTTGGATTAATGAAAATAGAAAGATCGTTGGTTTTGTCGAAAACGCATCACCCGAGTCTTATCCGGAATCGTTTTCTTCAGAAGTACCAGTCCAATACGTATTGGAGGTAAATGTCGGTGAGGTGCAAAAGAATGGCATAACAGTAGGGGATAGTGTTACGTTTGTGCATCACTAAAAGAGAGTTTGTCAATTAGTTTATTCCGTTGTATAATGTCACTCAATCCTGTATCGGATAGTCGCGCATGGAAGAGGAATCGACCATAGTGAGGAAAGTCCGGACACGTCCCGTTATTTATTGACGAGGAGGACGGTAGCAGGTAACGCCTGTCGTCCGGCACCATTGGTGTCGGATAGGGATGCGAGCAGAGACGCCCGAATTGAGAAAGGAGGGCACCCGGAATATCCATTGCGGGTGAGCTTTCATGGAGACATGAAAGGTGAAACGGCAAAATTCCTACCTACGTGCAAGGTCGTACTACATTTCAACAAGTAATGTAGAGTGCCGCAAAGATCCGTTAGGCAACTAACGTGACAAGATAAATGGCTATCGTCTGGCGCATGAAAGTGCGTCCAGATACAGAATCCGGCTTATAGATACAGGAGATACCATATGACAAAACCCCGCCTCAGCGGGGTTTTGTCGTTTCGGTTTTTTGCCACATAAATAGCTTTTTAGCTAGGTTGAGGCACCAAAATCCATTTACTATAATGTATGGACGTATATAGATTATTACTAAACACTATTTTTACATTACACATATGGAGATTTTCAAGAAACAACGGGAAGAAGGTGATCATACAGAGCATCACACGGAGCACGAAACACAGCTTTCTCAAGAAAGAACGGCAGATAACCGAGTCCTTGATACGTACTCATTCTGGACGTTTCTTGCCATGCTATTCCTCCTTCCTATCGTGTTCATTCCTTCAATTTCTATTCCATTTCAGTTCACGAAAACCATTTTGGTATTTGCCGGCGTACTCATTGCCCTCCTCATCACACTCATAGCACGACTCAAAGAAGGCAGATTAACACTACCGTCGCACTACCTCCTATACGCTGTCTGGGCGCTTCCGGTTGTGTATTTCATCTCGGCACTTTTCTCAGAAAGTCCCAAGGCGTCATTTCTCGGTCAGGCACTTGAAATAGATACGTTCGCATTCATCACGCTCATGGCCGTCTTTGCCACACTTGTGGTTATGGTGATCCGTTCGAAAGAGCAGGTGCTTTCCTCGTACCTCATCCTTTTCACTTCCTTTATCGTTCTTTGGGTGTTCCAGGGACTTCGACTCATTTTCGGCCCTGATTTTCTTGCGTTCAACACATTGACGCTTGCAACATCAAATGTATTCGGGAAATGGAACGACCTCTCTATCTTCTTTGGTCTTGCGACAGTGATGTCACTTGTAACGCTGGCGAGTCTTAAGCTGAGCGCGACATACAAGCGCGTGCTCTACGTAATGCTCATCGTCTCACTCTTCTTCCTTGCGGTGGTGAATTTCACCATTACATGGGCTATTGTTGGTCTCTTCGCTCTCGGGTTTCTTGTACACAGCGTGGGTATTACCCGCTTCAACTGGAAAAAAGCACAGCCACTTGCCTTGCATGAAGAGGTACCACCACAGGAAACGTCATCCAAGGGTGCCAAAAACATTTCTGCTGCCTCAGCAATAGTATTCGTTATTGCTCTACTCTTTGTCGGTTCAAGCTTTACGGAGAACGATCGTGTTGGAAATGCGCTTTCAAACACATTCAACATCTCACAAATAGAGGCTCGTCCGTCGTGGACCAGTACCATTGATATTGCAAGAGCATCGTATACGGACAATGCCTTCCTTGGCTCAGGACCAAACACATTCGTAAAGGAATGGGTCACGTCTCGACCACAGGAACTTAATAATTCCATCTTCTGGAACGCGGACTTTGTTTCAGGTATCGGCATCATTCCGACTGCCTTTATAAGCGTGGGATTGATCGGTGGCCTGATATGGCTTCTTATCTTTGCCTCTTTTGTCTACAGCGGATTTCGATCACTCATTCTTAATTCCGGAGACAATCGATTCTCGTACTACATCACCCTTTCATCATTCCTTGCAGGTCTCTACCTTTGGCTTCTGATGATCTTCTATACGCCGAATGTGGTGCTTGTTACGCTTGCATTCTTCTTCACCGGAATCTATCTTGCATCACTGCGCCACAACTCTGCAGGAAAGTTGCGAGAACGGACATATGTCTTTGCAGGTAATCCTAAGACAGGGTTCGCCTCGGTCTTCACACTTACATTCCTTTTGCTTGTCACTATAGTTGCAGGCTGGTCTGCTTTCGGCATTTATCGTTCGGCTGTTGCGTTTCAGTCGGGTGTGATAGCGCTTAACGTAGACGGAGATATCGATCGGGCACAAGACCTGATCGCAAAATCTGCATCAATCTATGAAACAGACCGGCAGTACCGACTGCTTGCAGATATCAGTACTGCCCGCGTGATCGCTTTGCAATCAGCGACCGGCCTAAGTGAGGACGAGCTTCGGGAACAATTCCAGTTCCGGCTTGCTCAGGCAATTGAAGCCGGACAAAAAGCGACTGAACTTGATCCGAATAACTATCAAAACTGGCTTTCACTCGGACGTGTGTACCAGTCAGTTGTTCCACTTCGCATTGAAGGGGCATATGAAAACGCGCAAAACAGTTTTGATCAGGCACTTGAACTGAACCCGAATGGCCCGGCGACCTACCTTACAATGGCGCGACTTGAGGTTGCAAATGGAGACACGCTTAGAGCTCGTGACCACATCGCATCAGCGTTGCAACTCAAAAGCAATTATACCGAAGCCATTTTCCTCCTTTCACAGCTTGAGATCAGTGAAGGCAATGTCGATGAAGCGATTGCTTCGATCGAAGCGGCGGCAATTCTGACACAGAATAACCCGGTGATTTTCTTCCAGCTTGGACTTCTCAAGTACAACCAGACCGATTACGAAGGTGCTCAGACCGCGTTTAGGCGTGCGGTGCAGTTGAGCAATGATTATGCAAATGCACTGTACTTCCTCGGTCTTACAGAGGACAGACTTGGGAATACGGATGACGCTATCGTATTCTTCGAAAGGGTCTCAGCGCTTAATCCCAACAACGAAGAGGTGATATCAATTCTTGAGAACCTCAATGCCGGAAGGGCACCATTTGCCGGGCAGACACCTGAGCCGCCGGCTATTCCTGACGAGCTTCCTTTTGAAGAATCTCCTGAAGGAGAAACAGCAGATACCGACACTCTTGATATAGAGGAAGACGAAGAGGCAGGTGAGGGCGACGAAGCGTCTGATGAGGAAGAACCTACTGAAGGCTAGGTTGGTTCTAGACACTACCCCCACTACATAAACGGGATAGAATGGTTAGACGAATCTTACATGTACTTCAAAAAGAGGTACGCGGTCTCCATGAGGCAGCGTACCTTTTAGGTGTATTTGCCGCACTCTCCCAAATACTTGCGCTTATTCGTGACAGATTGCTCACCCATTCTTTTGGTGCAGGCGAGATATTGGATGTCTATTACGCGGCATTTCGAATTCCTGACTTCATCTTTGTCACCGTTGCATCCATTGTTTCACTTTCCGTACTCATTCCGTTTCTTGTTGAGAAAACGAATACGTCACGGTCTGCCGGACAATCGTTTATTGGAGGCGTCTTCAGCTTCTTTGCTCTCTCCATGCTTGTCGTTGGTGGTGTGGCGTTCATGCTTGCTCCATATCTTCTTGCGAAACTGTTTCCGGGCTTCAGTGGAGAGGCGTTTGATGATCTGGTGTTGGTAACCCGAATATTGCTTCTTCAGCCGATCCTTCTTGGTGCTTCAAGCCTTTTTGCATCCGTGGTGCACGTGTATCGCAAATTCATGCTTTATGCAGTAAGTCCGCTTCTCTACAACATAGGCATCATCATTGGTATTCTTTTCTTTTACGATATTTTCGGTATCGCGGGGCTTGCCTACGGAGTGGTATTGGGAGCACTGTTACATCTTGGGATACAAATACCATTCATTGTAAGTAGCGGGTATTTGCCGCGATTTCAAGTTACTCATCACTTTGGGGAGATCAAACGGATCATCCTTCTCTCCCTTCCGCGAACGCTGGCTCTTTCTTCAAATCATATCGCATTATTTGTACTCATTGGTCTTGCCTCAGTGATGAGTATCGGGTCTATTTCCGTCTTTACTCTTGCCTTCAACCTTCAGTCCGTGCCACTTGCCATCATAGGGGCAAGTTATTCCGTCGCCGCGTTTCCAACGCTTGCACGACTTTTCAATAATGGTAATCGTGAGAAATTCTTTGAACACATCGTGGTGGCGACCCGACATATCATCTTCTGGTCATTTCCGGCGATCGCACTCTTTATTGTGCTTCGGGCACAGATCGTACGTGTCATTCTGGGAACCGGTGAGTTTACCTGGACTGATACACGACTGACTGCCGCGGCACTTGCCCTTTTTGCTCTCTCACTCGTTGCACAAAGCCTTGTGCTTCTTTTTGTGCGTGGCTATTATGCGGCAGGGAAAACAGCAAAACCGGTCTTGATCAATGTTTTTTCATCAGTGCTTATTATTATTTTCGCGTTTCTCTTTAAGCATCTCTACGAAACAGTGCCGACGTGGCAGTATTTCTTTGAATCACTTCTTCGTGTTGAGGGGATTGAGGGAACGATCGTACTCATGCTTCCGTTTGCTTATTCATGCGCACTTCTTATTAATGCCGCGCTATTCTGGGTAAGTTTTCAGTATGATTTCAAACGCTTTTCAAAGGCACTCTCAGTCACTTTTTTCCAGAGCCTTGCCGGAGCGGTGGTCATGGGGTTTGTGTCGTGGCGGATGCTTGAGTTGCTTGATGACGTGTTTGATATAAACACATTTCTTGGTATCTTTGGGCAGGGACTCATTGCCGGCATTGTGGGTATATGCTTTGGCGTTCTGACTCTCAAATTACTTCGAAGTAAGGAGCTTACGGAAGTGTGGAAGTCTCTCCACAGTAAATTCTGGAAAACAACAGTTATTTCTTCCGAATAACATGGACACAAAACACATAAGAAATTTTTCTATCATCGCACATATCGATCACGGGAAGTCCACGCTTGCCGACAGGATGCTTGAGATCACCAACACTGTTGAAGCCCGCAAAATGAAAGACCAGGTGCTTGACCAGATGGAACTTGAACGGGAGCGGGGCATTACGATCAAGATGCAGCCGGTTACTATGCGGCATAAAAAGAGCGAGGAATTATACACACTAAATCTCATAGATACTCCCGGACACATAGACTTTTCGTATGAAGTGTCGCGCGCGCTAAAGGCCGTTGAAGGAACGGTGCTTTTGGTAGACAGCACGCAAGGGGTTCAAGCACAAACCCTTACGACACTCAATCTTGCAAAGGAATTCGGGCTTACTATTATACCCGCGCTTTCCAAGATAGATTCACCGCTTGCGCGTGTTGATGAAGTAAAAGAGGAGGTAATGAATCTTTTGGAATGTGACGAGAGCGATATTCTGCTATGTTCAGGGAAGACCGGAGAAGGTGTCAGAGAATTGCTTGATGTGGTGGTAGAGAGGATTCCGGAGCCAACCTTTGAAGTAGAAGATGATTTTCGTTCACTCATATTTGATTTTCAATATTCCAATCATAGAGGTGTGATCGTCTTCATCCGAACTTTCGACGGGTCGGTCAAGAAAGGCGATGTACTTCGCTTTAGCGCAACAGGCCGTAAATTTACCGCACTTGAAGTAGGCATCTTCTCTCCGGAAGAGACGCCGACAGAAAAACTGGAAAAAGGAAGCATCGGGTATGTTGTAACAGGTATTAAGCAGGCAGGCGTGGCGTCGGTCGGAGATACCCTTACGTATGACAAAAGTTCACTTACAGCATATGACGGATACATGCAGCCAAGCTCTGTCGTGTGGGCCAGCGTGTACCCTGAAAGCCAGGATGATTTTACGGAATTGAAACAATCACTTGACCGGCTCCAGCTTTCGGATTCATCACTTTCATTTGAGGAAGAGAGCTCAGGTGTATTGGGGCGTGGTTTTCGATGCGGCTTTCTTGGTATGCTTCATCTTGAGATCGTAACTGAACGACTAAGACGAGAGTTCGATCTGGACCTTACCGTAACACTTCCAAGTATCACGTATGAAGCTGAGCTCAAAAACGGAAAAAGAGCTGTCATATATTCACCCATACATTTTCCGGATGACGGGTCGGTCGCGCGAGTGTTCGAGCCATGGGTTGAAATACAGCTCATAACACCAAGCGAGTATATCAGCGCGATAATGCAACTTTTGTATGAACATGAAGCAGTAATAGGGGTAAGTGAAACATTTGGTGACGGGAGAACGATGTTCCTGATCGAGATGCCACTGCGAGAGCTGATGCGCAATTTCTTTGCGAGGATAAAGACCGCATCAAGCGGGTTTGCTTCTTTGTCGTATTCCATAGGGGATCTAAGGCCCGCAGATGTCGTAAGGCTTGACATGTTGGTTGCAGAAGAACTTGTTCCGGCCTTTTCAAAAGTGGTCTCACGCAGACGTGTTCAGGAAGAGGCAGAGACGATGGTGGACAAGTTGTATAAGAGTTTGCCACGCCAGCAAATAGTCACAAAAATTCAGGCAAAGTCCATGGGACGTATTCTTTCCGCAAAGAAGCTCTCAGCAATGAAAAAAGATGTCACCGCAGGTCTTTATGGAGGGGATATTACCCGAAAGATGAAGCTTCGGGAGAAACAAAAGAAGGGCAAGAAAAAAATGCAGGCACACGGAAAGGTGAATATTCCACATGAAGTGTTCATCAAAATGATCCAATCGGAATAAAAAAAGCCCCGCGCACCGCGGGGCTTTCGCATCAATCCCCTTCATTGGGGTCTGTTGTCTCGAAATCGCTTCCTGAGCTCCTTGGCATGGATCCGTTCGACCGCGAATGAACGTGGTGTCAACAGGGCCCGAAGCAACAGGGGCATTTCTGTTCGTTCGTTGTCGTAGAACTTGATGATGCGGGTGCGAAACACCAAAAGAAGCATCACAAGCCCCAACAACACGATAACTGCAAGGCTCATCTCTCAACCTCCGTCTCGTTGATACGGAATTTATGATGCCATTATCACACGCCAACTGTCAAACAGTTGCTTAGAACGGCAGTCCGTGCCCCGGAGGAGCAAAATAGAGCAAGGTCATGCTCAAAATGATGAGGATGCTGACAACGATCCCCATACCCTTCATAAATTTTTGTGCTTTTTTGCCAAACATAGCTAATATCTGTCTTTACCTTGTTTGGTATAATATAGCATGAGATTTTCCGTAGGGAAAACCTGACACCAAGCACTAAGCCACTAAGCACTAGCACATGTTTGATTTTCACGAAAAAAGAAAGGCTCGTACCATCCTGTATTCCAAGCCGTTGTTGCTCTTCTTGGCGCTTATTGTGATCGGTATGACATATAGCGTGTACGGAGCGCTTGAAAAGGAACGAGATACAAGAACGACGCGAGACCAACGCGCTACGGTACTTGACGAACTCCATATCCGTGAACATGTACTGCAACAGGAGATTGATCGTCTGAATACCGAAAAGGGGATCGAGTCGGAGATCCGTAGCAAATTTGAAGTCGCAAAGGACGGAGAGGAGGTGATCATTATCGTTGAAGCACCTGAAGAAGCGGAAGAAGATGTTGTCCCGGAAGAGGAGAAAGGCTTTTGGGCGAGACTTTTTGATTTCTGAGACTTGCATCACTCATGTGATATAATGTATGGACTCTTAAGAGAGCTATCGTTGCGTTATTTTATTTAGTTTAAAAAATATTTATGGATAAGAAGATCGAAATTTATAGCACGCCGACCTGTCATTATTGTCAGATGACAAAGGAATTCTTGAAGGAAAAAGGGATTGAATATACGGATTACAATGTGGCGGAAGATGCTGACAGGCGCTCGGAGATGATCGAGAAAAGCGGACAGATGGGTGTACCCGTTATCCTTATCAGCGGCGGAGAAGGAGAGCCTGAAATGATGATTGGTTTTGACCAGGAGAAGTTGTCGATAGCACTTGGGTTATAGGATCGCAATGAAATAACTGAAAGAGTCGCCGCAAAGGCGATTTTTTCATTGCAAGACGAACTGAAATACGTGCGCCGTACATCAGAAGTAGGTTAATTGAACAAACTTCTATTCGTATGATAAGGTAACACAATCACTCCCCGTAGTTCAATGGATAGAACGGCTCCCTCCTAAGGAGCAGATGTAGGTTCGATTCCTACCGGGGAGACCACAGAATAAAGAAGTAATTGACCCTATGCCTTAAATGGCCCTAAATGGATCAGCAAGCACAAGTTCTTGAGCTGTATCCTCAATACGCATCAGCTCATTGTGTTTAGCAGTACGTTCGCTACGACTGACACTACCGGTTTTGATCTGTCCGGCTCCCGCACCAACAGCTATGTGTGCAATAGTGACGTCTTCGGTCTCACCACTGCGGTGAGAGACGACAGTGTTCCAATTGACCTCCTTGGCGGCTCTAATGGTCTTGATCGTTTCAGTAAGTGTGCCGATCTGATTTGGTTTGATAAGAATGGCGTTACCCGCCTCCTTTTCTACGGCTTTTTCTAACCTTTTTTGGTTCGTTACCAAAAGGTCATCGCCGACCAGCTGCTTCTCTCCAAGCTCCTTTGTAAGCTCCATCCAACCTTCCCAGTCGTCTTCATAGAGACCATCTTCGATCGAAACGATTGGATATTTTTTCGTCATGTCCTTCAAGTATCCGATCATCTCGGCGGCTTCAAGTTCCCGGCCTTCAGTAGCCAGGTTGTATTTCTTGTCTTTGTAGAATTCAGAAGCGGCCACATCAAGTGCAAATGTAATATCATCGCCCGGCGTGTATCCTGCGCTCTCTGTTGCGGCAACCAATAGATCAAGCATTTCTGTGTTTGACGCAACAGAGGGCGCGAAACCTCCCTCATCACCGACGGTTGTTGCGTGTCCTTTCTCACCCAGCACCTTTTTAAGTGACATAAAGATTTCTGAAGCAATTTGAACTGCCTTTCGATAGCTTGTTGCACGGTTTGGCATAAGCATATATTCCTGAAAATCAGACGAATGTGTTGCATGCGAGCCGCCATTTAAAACATTGAACATCGGGATCGGTAGTGACATGGCAGGATTCTGAGAAATATCGTTTATGTGTTTATAGAGTGGCAGGTTACGGGTATTTGCGGCGGCATGAGCCACTGCAAGCGAGACCGCAAGTATCGCATTTGCTCCGAGACCTGATTTATTCTCAGTCCCATCAAGCTCAATCATGGTCTCATCAACCCGAAATTGATCATCAGCCGGCAGACCAAGTAGCGCATCTTTGATCTTACCACTTACATTTTGGATCGCTTGTTCTACTCCTTTACCGGCAAAGGCTGTTTTGTCGTCGCGAAGCTCATGTGCTTCGTGTTTGCCTGTGGAAGCCCCGGATGGCGTTGCCGCTCGGCCAAAGTTGCCACCTTCACATGACACTTCAGCTTCGACAGTCGGGTTTCCACGAGAGTCAAGGATCATCCGCGCCCTAATATCAGTAATGTTCATAATTTGTTCCGTTCAAATTATTAAAGTAAGTTATAATATCGTCGATGGCTGTTATTACAATTTATGATACATCGGAGCTCGATAAGCGGCAATTAACAGCTGGCCTTGAGGAGACCGATCACCGCTATAATTTTGTTGAAGATAAGATTTCACTGGATAATCTTGATCCGGAATCCGAGATCATTTCGGTTTTTGTAAGTTCTACGGTCACACGAGAAATGATCGAAAGACTACCGAAGCTGACGCTTATCTGCTGTCGCTCAACCGGATACAACAATATCGATCTTGAAGCGGCAAAGGAGCGCAATATCACAGTGGTCAATGTTCCTACATATGGAGATGTCACTGTAGCTGAATATGCATTCACAATGCTTTTGGCATTGACCCGCAAACTTGAAGAAGTGCTTGAGGCCGAGAATGAGCCGTTTGAAGCAAAGGAGCTTTCCGGACATGATCTTTCCGGAAAAACATTTGGAGTAATTGGCACCGGACGCATCGGGCAAAAGGCACTGAAGATCGCCAATGGTTTTTCCATGCGAACTATTGCCTGTGACGCTTTCCCAAACGATGCTCTTACAAGTGAACTCAATTTTGCATATGTAAGCCTTGAGGAACTCTTGGCTCAGGCCGATATCATTTCACTTCATGTGCCGTATAACCCCGATACACACCATCTGATGAATCGACAACGTCTTGAGTCCATGAAGTCGGGGGCAATTCTTATAAATACGGCTCGCGGTGCGCTTGTTGATACAAGAGCATTAGTAGAACTTTTGGATAATGGACATCTTGGTGGGGCCGCGCTCGACGTGGTCGAAGGTGAGAAACTTCTGGATTACGAAGAACAGATGGCGCTTATTGCAAGTGGAGAAACAGAGGAGGATACGCTTCGTCACAGTGTTGAGATATCCGCGCTGAAAAAGATGCCTAATGTAATAATCAGTCCGCATAATGCGTATAACACCATTGAGGCGATTGGTCGCATTAATGGAACCACTGTCCGGAATATCATAGGTTTTTATAACGGTGATATACCCAATAAAGTTGGTGTAAAGCAAAAGTTAGGAAAACTTATTCTTCTTCGGCACACTCAGTCAGAATGGAATGCAAGCGGGACGTGGACGGGGCTCACTGACATTTGTCTTAGCGAAAAGGGTCGGAAAGATTGCGTGCCTTTGGGGATTAAGTTGAAAGAGTTGGGCATAGATATCAATGTTGCTTGTCACACTGAACTGAGTCGTACCAAAGAAACACTTACGGGCGTGTGCCAGGTCATAGGAGAAGATGGTCTTGAGGTCATAAGCGAAAGCGCGTTTAATGAGCGGGATTACGGAACATATACCGGCAAGAATAAATGGTCAGTCAAAGACGAACTTGGTGAAGAGGAGTTTAATAAACTCAGACGTGGTTGGGATGTGCATATTCCCGATGGAGAGACGCTTAAAATGGTATACGAGCGCGTGGTGCCGGCATACAATGACAAAATTTTGCCAATGCTACGGACGGGAAAGAATGTGCTCATCGTGGCTCACGGCAATAGCCTGCGGGCTTTGATCAAGCACCTTGAATCGGTCCCTGATGACGACATTGCAAGCGTAGAGATGCCGTTGTGTAAGATCATAATATACGAAGTGGATCCCGTGACCGGCCTTAAGAAGTCAGTAGAGATAATCGAGACAGAAACCACACCAAATGAACCGGTGACCTGTTAAAAATGATCGAAAAAGTGATAGAATCAAGGGGTATAGTACTTAACTTAAGTGTTACACTTATATAATCTAAAGGGGAAAATTATATGTACAAGCACCTTCGTTTTTTTAAGGATATTCAAATTGATGACGTTCCGCAGGTAGGCGGCAAGAATGCATCACTTGGCGAAATGTTCCGCGCCCTAACTCCAAAGGGAATAAACCTGCCTAATGGCTACAGCACCACTGCTGATGCCTATCGCTATTTTTTGGAAAGCGCAGATATTCGTGAAGCTATCACCAAGGAGTTGGAAGGTTTAAATATTGAAGACGTTGCAGATCTGCAGAAGCGCGGTGCGGCAGTGCGGCAGATAATTCTTGACGCAAAGCTCCCGGAGGATTTTGAGGCTGAGGTCAGAAAAGCATATAAAGAACTCTGTGACACTGTTGGCTTTGATAACTTGGTTGTGGTTGTCCGTTCGTCTGCGACTGCAGAAGACCTTCCAAATGCCTCATTTGCAGGTCAACAAGAAACATACCTTAACATCAGCGGTGAGGATGCCGTTATGGAATCAGTGCAAAAATGTATCGCTTCACTCTTTACCGACCGGGCCATTGTGTATCGTGTGGAAAACGGTTTTGATCACATGCAGGTTGCTCTTGCCGTCGGTATTCAACAAATGGTGGCTGTGCGCTCGGAGGCTTCAGGCGTTATGTTCACACTCGACACAGAATCAGGCTTCCGTAATGCTGTCGTCATCAATTCAATCTACGGTTTGGGTGAGAATATTGTGCAAGGCCGCGTGTCTCCTGATGAGTTTACGGTGTTCAAGCCTACACGATCCATCTTAAAGAAAAAACTTGGCACCAAGAGACTCAAAATGATCCCAAGTGGTGCTAATGAAGTCGAGAACCTGGAAGTGTCGCAAGAGGATCAACGACGTTTTTCAATTACCGATGAGCAAGTATTGACGCTGGCGGAGTGGGGAGTGCACATTGAGGAGCACTATGGAAAGCCAATGGACATTGAATGGGCGCTCGACGAAGACTTCGGTTCACTCTATATCGTACAAGCACGCCCTGAGACCGTGCAATCACAGAAGGATCCAAATTGCATCGAGGAGCATGTGCGTCTTGAGGATGGTGAAGTGTTGGTTGCCGGTACGAGTGTCGGTGATAAGATCGGTGCCGGTAAGGCATCAGTGATCGAAAGTGTGGAACAAATACATGACTTTAACGAAGGTGATGTGCTCGTAACCACGATGACAGACCCGGATTGGGTTCCGATCATGAAAAAAGCATCTGCAATTGTCACAAACAAGGGTGGGCGCACGTGCCACGCCGCTATTGTATCTCGGGAGCTTGGTATTCCATGTATTGTCGGTACCGATGTTGCTACCACAACGATCCCTAATGGTGAGGAAGTGACGGTCAGTTGTAATGAAGGGGATGAGGGTAGAGTATATCGGGGACTGCTCAAGTTTGAGGTTCGCACCGAAAACATTGCTGATCTCAAGCGACCACAGACAAAGATCATGATGAATATTGGCTCTCCGGAACATGCGTTCAAGTATTCATTCATTCCAAACGACGGTGTTGGTCTTGCGCGGGAAGAGTTCATTATTGATGCACATATCAAGATTCACCCTCTTGCTCTTATGCGGTTTGATGAAGTGCATGACGAGGGCGCACGCAGACAGATCGAAGAACTTACATTCGGGTACGAAAATAAAGCAGATTATTTTGTAGATAAACTTGCAGAAGGAATAGGGATTCTCGGTGCTGCGTTTCATCCAAATGACGTCATCGTGCGTTTCAGTGACTTCAAGACGAATGAATATGCGAATCTGATCGGAGGACAACAGTTTGAGCCGGAAGAGAATAACCCGATGATCGGTTGGCGAGGTGCAAGTCGGTACTATCATGATGACTATAAAGAAGCCTTCAAGCTTGAATGTCGAGCCATGAAGAAAGTTCGTGATGAAATGGGAATTACGAATGTTAAGGCGATGGTGCCGTTCTGCCGAACGCTCGAAGAAGCGGATAAAGTGCTTGGCATCATGGGCGAAGAAGGGCTGAAGCGTGGAGAAAATGGTTTTGAAGTGTATGTGATGATCGAAATTCCAAGCAATGTTGTTTTAGCGGAAGGGTTTGCGGAGAAGTTTGATGGCTTCTCGATCGGAAGTAACGACTTAACACAACTTACCCTTGGTGTGGATCGGGACAGTCACATTGTGGCGCATGTGTATGATGAAAATAATGAAGCGGTCAAGGAATTGATCCGAAAGACCATTAAGGTAGGGAAGGAGAAAGGTGTGAAAGTTGGAATTTGCGGACAAGGCCCGTCAGATAGTCCGGAATTTGCACAGTTTTTGGTTGAAGAAGGCATTGATAGCCTTTCGCTTTCTCCGGATACCATCGTAAAGACGACGATTGCTACCAACGCAATAGAAAAAGGATCAAAATAACATGAGTCATTACCCGCCACTACAGGAGAGAGAGCTACCAAAACCGCCTCATTGGAGTAAGGCTATTGGGGTTGGTGTTGTGGTGATGGGTCTTGCCATCGGGACAGGAGAGCTCATTTTGTGGCCGCACATCATTACCAAGCACGGACTTGTGCTTTTATGGCTTGCTCTTCTTGGTATTACTGCACAATATTTCATAAATAAGGAAGTGGCCCGGCATGAAGTTGCAACAGGTGAGAGCTTCTTTACAACTGCGGCACGAGCATTTCAGTGGACGGTGTTCTTCTGGCTATTTACTGCAATTATCCTATACATTTGGCCGGGCTGGGCCTCTGCCATTGGCACAACCCTTAACGAACTCTTTGGATTTGGAACCCATCTCATGTGGTCTTGGGCGACTCTTGCTCTGGTTTTGGTGCTTACCTTCAGTGGCAAGGTGGCCTACACTATGCTTGAAAAGACCCTTAAGATCACTGTCCCGATCTTCTTCGTACTCCTGCTTGTGATCAGCTACTACAATCTCTCCCTCGAGATATTGCACGAAGCGATCAGAGGAGTATTCTCATTTGGCGTGATCCCGGACGGAGTTGATATCAATGTGCTCCTTGGTGCTGTGGTATTTGCAGGAGCCGGAGGAATGCTCAATCTTGCCGTATCTCTTTGGTATAGAGATAAGCAGGTTGGAATGGGTCAGTATGTAGGACGTATTACGAACCCAGTAACGGGTCGTGAGGAATCTGTTGCAACGGAAGGCTATACGTTTGATACGGAGAATCCTGAAAATATGAAACGATGGAAGAACTGGATGAAGTACGTGCACATAGATCAAGGGGTAGTATTCTTGGGGCTTGGATTTACCACATTATTCTTGCTTGCGGTAAATGCGTATGCAGTCCTTACTCCCAAAGGACTTGTGCCGGAGGGATTGGACGTTGCGGTGGTCCAGGCACATATATTCGGGGATGTGTTCGGTCCAATTGGATTTAAGGTCTTTTTGGCGATGGCTTTCTTGATGCTCTTTTCGGTGATGTGGACTGTTATTGATGCACTAACCCGTATCGTGACTGACATTATTTACACCAATGCACGCATAGGGAAATATCAGAAGGTATTTGCGCCATTTAAACGATTTTCAATAGGAAAGCTGTATTATGGAGCGATCACTCTCATTGCAATCATTGGTGCATTTCTCATTTTACTCGAACAGCCACTTACGCTCTTGGTCATCTCCGGAGTGTTGTCAGGTCTTTCAATGGCTCTCTATACTCCGCTTTTGATCTATTTGAACAATACAAGACTGGCAAAACCACTTCGACCGAATATATTCACAAATATTGCAATGACCGCGATTGCCATTTTCTTTGCATATTTTGCCTATCGCGTTATCGTCGAAGCAATAGGAAATATTTTTGGCGCTTAAAAACCGGAGGTGCCGATACCTCCAGTTTTTTGATCAGAACCAGTTTTCTTAATCGGCTATTGCCTGCAATATCTCCTCAAACACCGCATCAATATCTTGGTTGGCATTGACGTTTCTTACTTTGCCTTGTTCTTTAAAGAATGCAAGTGAATGTACTGTTTCATTCAAGAATGCTTGTTTTCGTTTTTCTATTTTCGAAGGTGTATCATATCCTTCACGCCCTCGTTCCAGTAGGCGTTCTGTTAAGACCTCATCGTTGCACTCAAGACAAATCACAACGTACGGCCTCTCAATTTCCTCATGTATTTCGTGAAGTTTTTTTGCTTCTTCAGGCTTTCGAGCAACGCTTTCAAACACTAACCCTTGGTCCGGAAATTCCTCAAGAAGAGCTTTGGTCATCATATAACTTGCAAGCCATTCTGGTATCCAGCCGGTAGTGTGGATGTTGGCAATGTAACGGCCAAGGGGAGTGTCTTGCGCTGCGTACTCTCGTGTCTTGTCCCCGGTAGAAAAAATAGCATACCCGAGAGCCTCGGCAAGCTTATGTGCTTGCGTGCCCTTGCCGGTGCCAGCCCGACCCATAAGAATGATACTTTGATAGGGAGTTTTTGATTTCATATGCTTTAGCGTAGCAGATTTGTATGCTTCTGCAACAGCCTTATTGTGTGCATATGTAGCCTGGGTTGCGACTTTGCAGGCAATGTTCCGGCAACGGAACACGTGAGTGCTTCATGGAGGACTCGTGTGGATTTACTACAAGTTCTCCAAGTAATTGCTGTGATACACTTTATACATATGCCGCAGGAACACGACGAAATAAAAGCGCTGCTCAGGCGAAATTTGGAACTTGCGCGTGAGAACAACAAGTTACTTAAGAAAATACGTCGTAACAGTGTGATCGCCAACATCATGCGGCTTGTGTGGTGGGCTGTCATTATCGGAGTCCCCGTTTTTCTTTATTATTACGTTCTCGAGCCGTATCTGATCGAGCTTAATAACACATATCAAGAACTCCAAATGGGTGTTACAGGAGCGCAAAATGCCGTCTTTGACCTTCCTCTGATCAGTGATTTACTTGAACGATTCTCTGAAACGCAAGAGGCGGTAACACCTGTGACAGAGTAGTTGGAAAATATCTTATTTCTGATAGAATGTTTTTCATCGCTTATGACGCGTATAGAGCTGAGGTAGCTCAGGCTGGTAGACACAAGTCTCTCGAACAAGGGACAGCGTCGAGACCGGGCACCTGTAATATGGCGCGTATAGAGCTGAGGTAGCTCAGTTGGTAGAGCACTTGTCTGAAGAACAAGGGGTCGGCGGTTCGAGACCGCCCCTCAGCACCAAGGTCAGAACACTCATTCTATCGAATGGGTGTTTTGTTTTTGGTTGTTTTGATATCGGTTATTTTGACCGAGACACTTCCCAAAACCGTACGATATATTGTAAGGTTTTTAGCGTAGCCAAGTAACGTTAAGGTTGTAACTTTGTCCTCAACATAAAAAACCGCCCTTTCGGGCGATTCTGTTATCCGGCTTTTACTTTGAGTTTAGTTTGTTTTTCCTTGTCAATTTTTGGCAAACGGATGGTCAAAAGGCCGTGCTTTTCAGTTGCTTGTGCCTCTTCGACCTCAATTTCTTGAGGGAGAAGGATGGTTCGCGAGAAAGCGCCCCAATAGAGTTCCCGATAGAAGTATTCGTCACTCGAGACTTCTTTTGCATCTTCTCGCTTCCCGCGAATAGTAACCATGTCGCGGGTAATTGAAATATCAAGATTATCAGGCTTCACCCCTGCAACAATTGCCTTGATGACGATCTCATTTGGAGTATTGAAAACGTCTACAGTAAGCTGACCTTCTTCGTTCTCCTCTTCCATCCAGTCACCTTCACCCTCTTCCATGCTCATATGAGTTTCTTCGTATGGTTCGTGGTTGATAACCTCATCGCCCTCCAGTTCTTCACGTTCAATGCGAAGAGTGCCCTGTTTTTGGCGGGCAAGTTTATCCTCATCGGCCATGTGAAGCTCTGCTGCTGCTTCTTCCTCAAATTCGTCAACATTTACCGTGCCAGTGAGTCGTTCAAAAAATGATCGTCCTTCTTTGCCCATGTCTAATTTCGCATAGTTAGTCTGGTAATTCGCTTTACTTTTTCAAATGAGAGTAACAAGAGAATGATGCCAATCCACACAAAGGCAAACACAGTTAGTATCTTATCTCCGTTAGTGCTAATTATAAAGAAATTGAAGAGTGCGTGCAATATGATTGAAAGGGCAATACCGATAAGGACATAGACGAATTTGATAGCTCTTGTCTTATAGAACGAGTACGCCATTGCAAGACCAATGCTTGCGGAGGCAAGTGTGTGAAGGAGAGTGGCTCCAAGGAATCTGAGGTTTCCGGTGATGATACCTCCAAAGATATTTAGATTCGGGTTGAGGAGGAAGAATGTATTCTCAAGAGCGGCAAAGCCAAGTGCGACTGTGATCATGTAGATAATAGGGTCGAGCGGTTCGTCAACCGCTCTTCGGCGCAGTACCGTAAGTGCGGCCCCTCCGTATTTCATCAATTCTTCAATGGCCGACCATATGAATATAAGTAAAATGCCTTGAAATGAATTGGCAGAAAGACATTGTGTATTTTGGGTTATAAGATCGCATGCCATGCGCTCAAGAGGTACCACTAATGGGACCGTAATCATGCCCGTAATGAACGCGAGCATGATAAGACCGCGCGGCTCCGGCCGTGCTTTGTCCTCCTTAAGCCAGAACCACAACCACAAAAGAGCCGGAAGAATACCCCCCAAAAGCGCCACCAGTAATGTCGTTCCGCTTAACATATACCTTTTTGCATGTCGATATTGCTACCGAGTTTCTGGCCACGACTCGACCATGAGAAAATCTTCAGTTTTGTAAGTATTTTTAGGCAGATAAGACCACACTGCCTCCGTAACAAAAGGCATGAACGGATGTAACAACCTAAGAGAGGTCGTTAGTATTGTGTAAAGCGTTACTTGTGCCGATCGCTTTGCATCTTCATCGGTTCCCTGAAGGACTGCCTTGTTCTCTTCAATGATAACATCTGCAAATGTATGCCAGAAGTAATGATATGCAGTATCAGCGGCCAGATCCACACGATACTTTTCCAGATTTTCCGTAATATCTGTAACTGTGGCATTCAGTTCTTCGAGATCCTTTTTGTGCTTTTTTGTAAGCGTAACACCCTCAAGAGCGTTTAAGTCCTCAATATTCTGTAGCACGAATCGTGTGGCATTCCATATTTTGTTGGCGAAATGCTTGTATCCACGGACCTTATTTTCATCAAACTTCGCATCATTGCCGATCGCAGTTCCAACAAGAAGCCCCATGCGCAAAGCATCAGCCCCGTATCTTTCGATCATTTCAAGGGGGTCAACACCGTTATTGAGGGATTTACTGAACTTACGACCATCCTTTGCTCGCACCAATCCGTGTATCATAACGGTATCAAACGGCACCTGACCGAGATGAAAACCACTCATAAGTATCATACGCGACACCCACAGCTGGAGGATTTCGTAGGCAGGGGACATAAAGGATGTAGGGTGAAATACCTCAAGATCACGTGTTTTCTCAGGCCATCCTAGTGTTGAAAAGGTCCATAATGCAGAAGAAAACCACGTATCAAGTACATCTTCTTCCTGTTTCCAGTCCTTGCTCTGAGGTGGCTCGACGCCGCCGCAATATATTTCATCATCTTTGTACCAGACCGGTATACGATGTCCGAACCATATCTGACGGCTGATGCACCAGTCGTGGAGGTTATCTATCCAGTGGAAATAGGTTTTCTTGAATCGTTCCTGTGGCATGGCAACCGCACCACTTTCCACTGAAATGCGCATCAGTTGTTTAAGAGTGACCTTGTCTCCCGATTTGATGCCGGGAATCTCCGAGTGGGGGATAGTGAATGGCGTATCAACCGCGATGAACCATTGCTCCATTATTTGTGGCTCTATGGTCGCTCCCGTTCGCTCTGCAGTGGCAAGATTGTGCTCATAATCGTCCTCAACCTCGACAACAAGTCCTTTTTTCCGGAGTTTTTCAACGATCTTTTCTCGCGCTTCGGTTATTTTCATGCCCGAGAATTCACCTGCAATAGGGAGGAGTTTGCCGTATGTATCAATGATTTGTTCTTTATCAAGGTTATGTCGCTCTGCGATCTCAAAATCAACTCCCGAGTGCCACGGTGTAATGGTCATTACTCCCGATCCCATTTCCGGATCTGCCGCTTCATCCTTAACGATCGTTGCGCTGATAGGTCCGTTTATCCACTCGAGCTCGATAGTGTCTCCGTGCTTGTATTTGGCGTATCGCGCATCATTCGGATGCATCACTACATACTTATCGCCAAATTTCGTCTCAGGGCGAGCAGTACCAATGGTAAAAGGTCCGTATTTGAAGTAGTAGAACTTTGTTTTTTCCTCCTTATAGAGCACTTCATCATCCGAAATGGTCGTTTGCCCCTTTGGGTCCCAGTTCACGATCCGATGTCCTTTGTATATAAGGCCCGCATCATACATCCGCTTGAACGCCGTATTTACGGCATGCGATCGTTTTTCATCAAGCGTATATGCGTACCGCGACCAATCGAGAGAAGCCCCCATCTTGCGTACCTGGGTTAGGATGGTGTTTTCGCTTTCCTTGGCAAATTGCCTCACTCGTCTTACAAGCTCTTCTCTTCCGAGATCATGTCGGGATAGCTTTTCCTTCTTTTGTATATTCTTTTCAACGCGAGCTTGTGTTGCTATCGCCGCAGAATCAGTACCTGGTACCCACAGAGCCTTTTTGCCTCGCATTCGCGCGTAGCGTATGAGTATATCTTGAAGCGTGTCCTCATATGCATGCCCGATATGCAGGACACCGGTTACGTTCGGTGGGGGAAGCACTATGGTAAAAGATTCCTCCCGTTTTCCGGGCAGGTTGTCGGGGTTAAAATATCCGCTTTCCTCCCATTGTGTATACAACCGCTCCTCATGCTCACTCGGGTCGTACGGCTTAAGAAAAGCCTCTGGAATCTCTTTTGTCATGCAGGGAATGATAGCATTAATCATGTTCTTTTTACAGGCGGCATGCTGGAAAAAGGCTGAAAGTAAGCCATTTGTATCTAAAGGACATTTCTTAATTCTAAAGGACATAAAATGTCCTTAACAAAAGAGACCAAGCAGTTCGGTATTCATGTAAGGGACATTCTAAAGAGGTTGACAATATGCTTAAAATATGGTAGTCTTACGGCAAATTGATTGACACGCACTACTGTAACGATACAGTATGTGTGTCTTTTAATTAATTTATTAATCGCAGGTAGTTAGAGAAAACCTATGGAAACAAACCGAACTACGAATGCTTTTAGCCTTCGCATAGTGGCGTTGGTTCTTGGCATTTTCACGGTTTCGATGCTTGGTGCGTTGATGACACCAGCTGTTGCAGAGGCTACATACAACGAGCCGAAAAAAGGCTCGATTTCTGTGTGTAAAGCAATTGTCGATGGTGAAGGTAATGTTGTTGATGGCACGGGTGTAACAGGTACTTTTGAATTGAGTGGTCTTGATTTCAATAGTCCTGATGGCGTTCTCCCAACTTCACAATTTTCAACTCCTCTTTCATTCAACAAGGATGTGTTCTCTGGAGTTGATGGAGATGATGTGCAGTGTATTACGTACAACGATCTCACACTTGGATCGTATTACTACGGCGAAGAAGTTATCACTGGTGATAACTGGCTGGAGCCGAAGTACAACGATCAACACACAAAAGCAGTAGAAAGTCTTTCAGACTTCTTTGCATACAGTGGTGAGCTTTTCACCCCTGATACAAGTGATGACGAGGCACGTAATAAAAACGCTGACGGTCATATTGTCCTATCGAAGGATCGACCGGACCGAACTCTCATTGTCCTTAATGAATTTAAAAAGCCTGAAATACCTGACGCGCCATACTGTGGTGACGGAGAGGTTAATCAGTCTTGGGAACAATGTGATGGAGGTGGTCAGTGTACGGCTCAATGTCAAACTGGAAATCAGTGTGTCGAGCTTGCACTCGCTCGTGTGAATGTCGATGAGACAAAGAATTGGGGAACAGGTGACGTAACAAGTGATATTTTCCTTGGAGGTGCGGCAAACAAGATCCCGGAGGGGACTTGGTTTTTGCTTGCTCAAAATGGAGTACCAGTTGTGGACACCGACATGACCTCAAATGGGTATGAAGATGTGCCGGGAATTTCTGTCGAACGACAGGACGGAGCGGTACGCCTTTTGCTTCATGGAAGTCATGAAGACGCAAATGGAACCAATAAAGAACATGTGAATGGGAACCTCGAATTTTGGGGCGCATCCATTCTAGACCAATCCAGTGACGATAGTGGAAACAACAAGCTCGAAAAGGGCTTTGATGGAGAAAAAACACTCAATGCTGGACAAGATGAAGTGTGGCTTGACGGAAATTATCCGGAGCAGTCATTCTTCTGGCTAACCGTCACTACGGCAGACGACGGATTCTTCACTACGTATGAAGATGTTCCGGAGTGTGCAAGTAGCCTCGTAGCATCAAAGGTGATGTGTGAGGACGAGACGCACCTTCCAAACTGGAGTGGTGATGACATTGACATAACAGAGAACACCGCGATCGACTTTGTCGCACAAAGCGGTGGACACTGTACCCTTGAGCCTGATTGGGAATTCCAATATGGAGACCAGTCTGCAAGCAATCCCGGTGACAACACCGGAGAAGCTGCAGGGCCATGGACCACATTCGGTCCGACAAACAATGATGGCGTTGCTTCAGTCAGTATTGCTGACATCGATGACATCTCACGTCTTTGGGTGCGAGAAGTGTTCCAAGATGGATTCGTTCCATTTACACACGCAACCACTAAGTCAGACGTTTCAGCTGAAATGTACTGTCATAAAGACGTGCTCAATTACGACAATTACGACTTTATCAACAATCCAAAAGCTGGTGAGACGTACTACTGTGTAGCGTTTAACGCTCCAAAGAAGGACGCTCCCGTCTGTGACCCTAATGTTAACCTTCTAAAAAATGGAGGGTTTGAGACACCGGCACTTTCAGCAAACAGCTGGGATGTGTTCTACACGGGTGAAACGGGTCTTGAATGGTCTACCGGAGACAATGGAGTTGAAATTCAAAACAATGTTGCAGGCTCACCATATGCGGGAGCACAACACGCAGAACTTGACCCACATACCGTGACAGAGATCTGGCAGGAAGTTGCAACCATCCCTGGTGAAACGTATCGATTTGAGACAAAGTACTCACCTCGACCTGGACGAACACTGGAGGATGTTCGATTCGAATTTCTTCTAAATGGCTCTACTCTTGGAGCAGATGTTGCACGATCAGGTGAGGGTAATACCGATACCGATTGGACACACGAAGAGAGATTCTTCGTTGCAACAGAAGCTTCCACCACGGTCGGCTTTGTGGAAACAGGACTCGACACTTCTTACGGAGCATATCTGGACGAAGTTGGTCTTTACTGTGACCCAAATCCACCGGTAGTAAACCAGAAGCCGGTGATCACCATTGGTGATGCAGTACTTACTCTTACGGTAGGGGACACATTCACCGAAGACGTAACCGCAAATGACCCTGAAGATGGAGTGATTCCGTTTGGAAACATTGTCATCACAGGTTCTGTCGATACAAATATCGTTGGTTCATATGATCTGGAATATGATGTAGTGGACTCACAAGGTCTTGCTGCCGACACGGTTACCCGAACGGTACATGTTGTTGCACAACCGGCACCAAAAGGATCAATCACCGTATGTAAGGCGATCGTAGATGAATACGGAAACGTTGTTGACGGAGCAGAGGCTTCAGGTTCGTTTGTAATAGACGGACTTGATGGAAACAATGCCGCAGGCATCCTTCCAACTTCAAACTTCAGCACTGCTCTATCATTCACCGATGATGTATTTGCAAGCGTTAATGGAAATGATATCGAGTGTGTTCGACACAATAACTTGGATCTTGGACAGTATTACTACGACCAAGAGACGGTTAACGGTGATGGATGGGGAGTACCTCTCTACAATGACCAATTCGACACACCGGTAACAGACACGACTGACTTCTTCCCATATGATGATGCGTTGTTCACAAATGACACAGCTGACGATGCGGGACGAAATCAAAATGCTGACGGACATATTGTCCTTACCGAACAGCGACCCGACCGAACTCTCATTGTGCTAAACGAATACACACTTAAGCCCGCACCATATTGTGGTGACGGTGTTCAGAACCAGGCATGGGAGATGTGTGATGGTACAGACGGCCTCCAAACAGGAGAACAGTGTACGGCACAATGTCAGATCGCAAACCAATGTGTTGAAAAGGCATTTGCACGAGTAAATGTAGAGTTGTTCGAGAATCACTCAAATGGTGATATAACTGACGACATCTTCCTTGGTTCAGCACTAAACAAGATCCCTATGGGAGCATGGTTCTTGCTCTACGATAGCGGAACATACGTATCGGATGCGAATGCAAACGGATACGAGGATGTTCAGGGTCTTGCAGTAGAAAGACAAGAAGGTTCAGTTCGAGTTGTGGCACATGGTTCACATCCTAATGATGGCTCCAAAGAGCACATCGTCGGAGATGTTGAATTCTTCAACTTCGAAGTAACGGAACCAACAAGCGATGATAGCGGAAACAATAAACTGGAAAACGGTTTTGACATGATCATGGACAACGTTCCAGGTCAAGATGAAGTATGGCTTAAGAATGGAAACGACACACAATCATTCTTCTGGCTTACTGTTACAACCGCAGATGACGGCTTCTTCGCAAATTACGGCGATGATGTGCCAATGTGTGTACAGCCGAACACACCACCAACCATCACCCTTGAAGGTGATAATCCACAGATCATTCCACTCTTCGGCACTTACACCAATCTTGGTGCAGTGGCAACCGACGCAGAGGATGATGACACTGTCCTTACAGGTCAGATCGTTCACGATTCATCAAGCGTGGACACAAATGTTGTAGGCACATATGAAGTGACCTATGATGTTACTGATTCAGGAGGTTTGGCTGCTGAGACTGCGACACGAACAGTGTCTGTGGTTGATGACAGCGATCCTGCCGCATGTAGCGACAGAGATGATAACGACGGAGATCAACTTGTTGACGCATTGGATCCGGGTTGTTGGAGCGATCCAAATGATCCGAACACATATGATCCAAATGACGACGATGAGAACCAGAAGCCGGTCATCACACGCATTGGTGACAACGTACGAATCCCGCTTGGTACTCCATACAACGATGAGGGTGCTACGGCAGAGGACGCAGAAGACGGAGTCATCACTGATGATATCGTTACGACCGGTACCAGTACGATCGATGTGAACACCACCGGTGTATACACCGTTCGATATAACGTTACTGACTCAGACGGCGCTGCTGCTGATGAAGTGACCCGAACAGTTGAAGTGTACGATCCAACCCCTCCAGTTTGTGTATCAAACTGCGGTGGCGGTGGCGGCGGTGGCGGCGGTCCGATCCCGGACAACCTCACCATCTTCAATGAAACGATCACCGTTATTGGTGAAGGAACCGCTCTCATTACATGGGAGACAAACAAGCCCGCTGACTCACGAGTTGTCTATGATGACGAATCACAGGTACTTGCAGCATCAACACTTAACTTCGGAGTTGGAAGCGAGAATCTCGGATATGATTTCACAACTGACACTAACCCGACACTCACCAAAGAGCACTCGGTTATCGTGACAGATGTGAATCTTGAAGATCTCTTCTACTTCCGACCACTTTCTTCAGATGGTACACGAGCTATTGGAATTGAGCTTAGTGCTGTCCTTGGAGAGGTCACCGGAGGAACGTGTGAGCAGTATCTCTTTGAGTTCATCAGGTTTGGTGAAAACAATAATCCGGTAGAAGTTCGAAAACTTCAAACATTCCTTAATGATTTTGAGGAAGCAGGCTTGGAGGTAAATGGTATCTATGATCTTGCAACATTCAATGCGGTTGTAGCATTCCAGAACAAGTATGCCGGTGACGTTCTCTCACCATGGGGACTTGAAGGGGATACCGGATATGTCTACCTAACTACACGAAAAAAGATTAATGAAATCTATTGTAACTTCCAGCTACCATTCCCACTTACCGGGGAACAGCAAGCAGAAGTTGACGCTTTCCGAGCACTTCTAGAGTCCTTGGAAGCAACAGGACAACCTCTTCCTGATACATCTAACGTAGGATTCGCACCGTCTGCACCAACATTTGCAGGTGATGACGAAACTCCAAGCGTTACTCTTGTGGAAGAAACTCCAGAGGGAGGTGATGTACTTGCAGAGGAAGAAGAAGGAACTGATTCACTCGCAGCTGCGGCTGATGCTTTGGCGGGCGAAGATGGAGGAGTATTCTCTCGAATTGGTGACTTCTTTAAAAATCTCTTTCGGTAATTAGTTTCTCGGGAAATTAATGACGAAACGAAAAAGCGGCCACTGGCCGCTTTTTCGTTTGTCTGAATGACATCTCGGTCGGCCAAAATGGCCTACAATTTAAGGTTGCCTTGTGCGATTGGTTCTCGGTACGCCGGCTCGCTACTTGCACTTGCACGCAAAAAGCCCGCGACTGCTATCATGACCGCGTTGTCAGTTGAAAGTTTTGCTTCGGGAATGTAGAGCAGGTGATCGGGATATTGTTCTTTAAAGAGTTCTCTGAATGCACGTCGTATTTCGGTATTTGCTGAGACGCCTCCGCCGAGAATAAGCGTTTTGGCTTCTGTTTGGTCCAGTGCCTTTTTTGTTTTTTTGATGAGGATTTCTACTACCGCATCTTCAAACTCTTGGGCAAATTCTCGCTTGATATCATCATTCAACACATCGATATCGTTAAGTGTATAGAGTACGGCTGTTTTGAGTCCCGAGAATGAAAAGTCGCAGTCATCACTCTGCAGCATCGGTCGCGGCAAGCTATAACGGGATTTTAGATTGCGCGCACGTGCTTCCTGGGAGAGTTTTGATATCGCAGGCCCACCCGGATATCCAAGGTCGAGCATGCGGGCGACTTTATCGAATGCCTCGCCGACAGCGTCATCGCGTGTGCTTCCGATAAGCTCATAATCCATCCAGTTTTTTATAAGGACCAATTCAGTGTGTCCGCCTGAAATGAGAAGGGCAAGAGCGGGAAATACGACGTGTCCCAGACGTATCTCCTCGGAGAGTAGGGATGCAACAATATGACCTTCCATATGGTTGATCGGGATGATCGGTATGTCCCACAGTAATGAGAGGGCTTTGGCGAAGTTAACGCCAACCCATAGCGCGGGAGCAAGCCCCGGACCTTCAGTTACCGCAATGACGTCGATATCCGGTTTCTCAATTCTTTCCATCAGCCTCATGAACATCTCATACATCTCCGGTTCGCGATGTAGAAGGGCTTGTATCTCTTCTCGTTGTGTTTCCGAAATGTCTTGTTCACGCACATTGAAGAGAAAAGCGTCTTTCAAGGTTTTCTCCAGAAGAGGAGTAAGGTTGCGTGCATGCTCTCGTTTTGCAAGTGTCGGATATACTCCGCCGAACTCGGCATGTTTGTCCGCTTGCGAGAGAAGTGTGTTTGCCAAGATAGCGAATCGGTGTTCGCTTATGTCTCCATGTGCCTCAAGAACAGCGATCGCTGTTTCATCACAGCTTGTCTCGATGGAAAGAATATTCATGCTCTCTAAGGGGTGAGATAGCGCTCCTTGAGTATTTTGAGCGTGTCGTGTTCGTTTTCTACTTTTTGAACATCAATTACACCGAGAACGGCCTCATCATTGCCGCCCGGGTACAGTGCATCACCGAAATATATACACTCATCCTTATTCCAACCCTGTTCTTTTATGAGTCTCATGATATTTGTGCCCTTATTATTTCCTTTAGTGAAATAATCAAAAGATGTTGTGCCTGCAACCTTCACGTCGGCAAGCAACAATGGTCGGGGGTTTTGTTCAAGTAATTTTGTCCTGAGTGAACCACCCGGATCAAATGGTAATTTCTTCCTCACATCTTCATGGTGTCCAAGACAACTGTACGAGATCTGATAGTTGTCTCTGTTTTCGATCAGGTCATTTGCATTCTTAACCTCCCAGTGACGGATGCTTTCAAAGTATGCGATATGGTCCATTACTTCTTTGATGGCTTCGGGAGAAAGCGGGGTTGCCCACATTTCTGTATCTCCACGAAATGCGTGGTTCCCGTTTTGACCAAGTGCGAAATCAATATTGACTCCATCAAGTTGTTTTTTTATTGCGGCACTTGATTGACCTGAAATCACCATAAGTGTGTAGGGAAGTGCATTTAGCACCTCTTTCAGTTCGGGATTTATCGGGGTACGACTGCGCGTGAGCGTGCCGTCCATATCAAAAAATAAATGTTTGTATTTGCTTTGCATGTTACGGTTGATTATCAAACTACATAATACCACCTGAGGATGAGGTCTTGTTTGTATGCGTTGAATGATACATAAAAACAGTGTATTGTGTCTACTACTTACAAATGTGGAAGGGCGATTAGCTCAGTTGGCTAGAGCGTCTCATTGACGTTGAGAAGGTCACAGGTTCAAATCCTGTATCGCCCACTTTATTTAAAAGGTCACAGGTTCAAATCCTGTGGTCCTTAAATGTTTTAGAGGCAAATGGAGCGATTACAACCACAGACCGAACAAGAGCTGAGGGAGGCCGTTAAACGAGCCGCCCGCGTGCTTTCTGCAGGCGGTCTTGTCATTTATCCAACTGATACTGTTTACGGGATTGGTGCTGATGCGTCAAACGAAGCGGCAGTAGAAAAGGTGTATGCTCTTAAGGGGAGGGATGCAAAAAAGCCGCTCTCAGTCGTTGTATCTGACATGAGAATGGCTCTTACATATACCCGATTGCACGAGGCGGCAGAGAGACTGATTAAGCGCATACTTCCGGGTCCATTCACGCTTCTTGTGGAGAGTAGAGGCAAGCTGGCTCCCAACTTAACGCAAGGAAGCTCTCTTTTGGGTATTCGCATTCCCGATTCCTTTTTTTGTGTTTCACTTGCACAGGTTTTTGGGAAACCCTATACCGCAACGAGTGCTAATGCTTCAGGAGAGGTGGCGGGAGATGTTGACGAGATTCTTGAACAATTTAAAGAGAGCGAAGGACTAATAGACCTTGTTGTAGATGTAGGACCTCTTGATCAAACACTTCCGTCTACCATATTGGATATCTCCGGTGATGCTGTTGTGGTGGTGCGAGAAGGTGCGCGCAACACCCAGGCGGTTCAGCTTGTAACATTACAAGAGCAAGAATAGTTGTAATCAGTACATGAAGCGCATTGTGGTCATTGGTGGGGGGACAGGAACATTTACAGTCCTTCGTGGCTTGAGGAATTATCCGCATCACATTACCGCCATCGTGACGATGTTTGATTCCGGCGGTTCAAGTGGTGTGCTCCGCGATGAACACGGCGTGCTTCCTCCGGGTGACGTGCGCCGGTGCCTGGTTGCCCTTTCAGGTGGTGAGCGTGAAGAGACGCTTCGAAAACTTTTTAATTATCGTTTCAGTACGGGCGGCTCACTTAAAGGACATAGTTTCGGGAACATTCTTCTTACAGCACTGACCGAATTGTTTGGAAGTGAAGATGTTGCCATTAATGAAGCCGCCTCTATTCTCAACATTAACGGGACAGTTCTTCCGGTTTCCCTTGAGAAATCTCATCTCTCTGTAAAGCTTGAAGATGGCAGTGTGGTGAAGCGAGAGACGAATATCGACATTCCCAAACACGATGGGTCTTTGCGTATTGAAGAAGTGTATCTTGAGCCAACCGTCAAAGCCTTTCCTGAGGCTCTTCGTGCAATAGAGGAGGCAGATGTAGTGGTTCTTGGTCCCGGTGACCTGTATACGTCAGTCATCCCTAATCTGCTTGCGAAAGGGGTTCCTGAGGCATTGCAAAAGGGTAAGGCCAAAAAAGTATGTATTTTAAATTTGTTCACCAAATGGGGTGAGACACACGGATATAACGCCTCTCAGTTTGCCAAGGAACTCTTGCGGTATTCCTATCTGAAACAGTTTGATCACATTGTGTGTAATAAAGAAAATATGCCAGAACGTATCCTTAAGAAGTATGCCGCAGAAAAGAAATTTCCCATTGAGGTTGACGAACACATCACGACATATGCCAAAGAGGTGATACGCAAGGACCTCTTCAGGGCGGATTACTTTTTACGTCATGATTCTGATGCGATAGCACAGATCATCGATAGCATAGCAACATAAAAAACGCCTCAGGCGCCTCAGGAAAAACACATCATCACTTTTCTTAACCGCTCTTTTGGTTGAGTTTCTTCCAAAGATGAAATTCTTTATTCAAGTGGTGTTTGAGCACTATCGGATACTCCTCGGCCATACCTGCCTCAAAACGAATGTGTCCTTCTATACCGCGAAGTTCTTCGGTGCCGGATTTTGACACTATCGTCTGCATGATATCCGCTTTGCCATTAATGAATTCTCCTTTGTGTTCAAGGACAAAGGTGCCGCGTTTTCCGTCAACAGTGCCGGTAAATCGTTCAAATCCGTGTATGTCAGCTTGCTCTGGAGTATTGTAAAGAAACAGGTATGAAACTACTCCTTCTCCTTCAATTTCGCCGCTATAGCGTTTGAGCACCTTTGCGCGTTTAATGGTCGGGCCATCTGTCACTTCGCTGATGAGTTCCTCATTCCACTCTTCAACGCGAAACGTTCCCTTTGATTCTGACGTCATGGAGCTATTATACCCTAGTGCGGTGCGTTAGCACACCGAACACTTTGCCGCAGTCGAAAAAGGTTCGACGTGGAAACACGATATCATTTTGTGCCGGAAGATTCTCTTTAGAAAAGTTGTTCTTCTTTCTCCTTATATCTTTTGTGGAGATGCCACGCCGACCATAGGTAGAGAATACCGCCTGCATAAACAGCGATCGTGAAGAAAAAGCCGGAGTACCCAAGAGCCGACATGATAAAGTTCGTGCTAAAGAGAGCGCTAAGGCCGAGGTGTACACCGGAGAGTGTTGCGATCATGAAGGCAACCAGGTCGATGGTATCATTTCCACCAAAGAGCTTTCGGCCTCGTTTGTGCCATTCGTATAAAAGGTACAATGCGACGAGCCCCGAGATGACCGAGAGGACAATGTATAGTCCATACCCGCTCGACATAAATCTGCTCATAACAGGGGTCGCACCCCACAGAAGCGAAATGGCTGCGATAACGAGCCTTGCCTCATTCCATAAAAAAGAATACCGAAGCAGATTTGCCGGTTTTGTGTGTTCTTGTATATCCATAAAAAATAGTTAGGAAATAATACTTCCAGTGTACTCCTAATCCTCGATGTACTCAAATCGCGGCACTTTTTCTCCGTTGATCTCTACCACTTCGGTGAACATATCAAAAGGGCGTACCCACAGAGCATTTTTGCCAAATTCTTCCGAATCGTAGAGCGCTTTATAGAACACAAGCCTTTCGAGTGTTTCGCTGTGGTGCCCGACACCGATGACCTCATACATCTTGTTCTTGTAGTGGCGGTACTTGCCCGGTTTTAATTCCTGCATTTTCACTTTTTGATCCTTGGGCGCAACTAAGCGGCAAAAGCCTCATTTGTTGATAACGATATGATGCCCTTAATAGTATACTACTCGTATGTCAGAGAAAAGGTATAAAACCGGAGATGCAATATGTAAGGAGTTCAAGACACAGCCTGAAGGGCTTTCCGACCAAGATGCACTACAGAGAAGGAAGCAGTACGGATACAACGAGCTAAAATCAAAAGAGAAGGTAAGTGCGCTTCGGGTACTTGCAAACCAGTTTAAGAATCTTATTCTCTACGTACTTATTGCCGCGGCCATTGTGTCCGTATATGAAGGGGAGTTGATCGCATTTTATGTGATAGCCGGCGTTATTGTCATTGTGGTGGCTCTTGGGTTCGTACAGGAGTATCAGGCCGAGCGGGTCATGGCATCTCTTAAGTCGTTGGTAAAGACCGACAATACCGTAAGGCGCAGTGGCAAGTTACGCTCCATACATCGAAAGGATATTGTTCCCGGAGATGTAGTGGTGCTTGATACCGGCGATACCGTTCCTGCTGATGCGATCGTTATTGAGGCAACACAGCTTCGCCTTGATGAAAGCGCACTGACCGGCGAAAGTGTCCCGGTCGAGCATCGCGTCGGGGAGGACTTGTTTGCCGGCACATTCGTAGTACACGGCAAAGGTGTTTGTGTAGTCGCTGCTACCGGAATGAATACCAAATTGGGAAGTATTGCTTCGTCACTAAGTGAGGGTAGTACCGAAACACCGCTTCAGAAGAACGTAACGCATTTAACCAAGTCACTTGCACTCGTAGCACTTTTTGGTTCGGCGGCCACATTTGCCTTTGGTTTGTGGCAAGGCGCGCTCTTTGATGAGATTCTACTTGTTGCCCTTGCCCTTGCCGTAGCCTCAGTGCCCGAAGGACTCCCCTTGGCACTTACCATTACACTTGCCCACGGTATGAAACGTATGGCAAAGCACAACGCGGTGGTGCGCAAGCTTGTCAGTGTTGAAACGCTGGGGTCGACGACCGTGGTTTGTACTGACAAGACAGGAACACTTACCAAAAACGAAATGACAGTTGAGCGGATGCTTGTCGGTGACGTGGTATATGAAGTAACCGGAAGCGGGTATGCTCCAACAGGGGATTTCCTGTCACAGGGCCAGTTGATAGAGGCAGAGGAAAATAAGCTGCTGAAACAATTGCTTACAAGCGGTATTCTTTGCAATAACGCAACCCTGGTCCAGTCTGATAATAAGTGGAGCATCATCGGAGACCCGACCGAGGCCGCACTTCTCGTTGCAGCCGGCAAAGCAAACATATGGAAAGAGGATGTAAATGAGCAGTATGAGCGGGTTGAAGAACTTGTCTTTACCTCCGAGCGAAAAAGAATGACCGTTGTTGCTCGAAACAAAAAAAGCAGCACCACGGATGCGTATGTAAAGGGTGCGCCGGAAGTCATGCTTCAACTGGCACATACACGAATGACCCGTGACGGGATAAAACCTTTGACGGACGCTGATAGAGACCGCATCACCCGCATACAAGAAGAGTTTGCAAACTCAGCATATCGCGTGCTCGCACTTGGATACAAAGAAGCCGTGACCGACTTAAATGCAGAATCGCTTGAACAAGAACTGGTGTTCCTTGGACTTGTGGCGATGATCGATCCTCCTCGTGAAGAGACACTCGATGCCATAGCTGAAGCAAAGAGCGCGGGGGTTGATGTGAAAATGGTTACCGGTGATAACAAAGACACTGCTCGCGCAATTGCGAAAAAGGTTGGTCTCCTTGGTGAGCACGAACCTGTTACTGAGTTTTCTGATGCAAAACTGCAACACATCGTGCATGACCACGTCGTGACCGGGACAGAATTGGATACCATTGATGATGATACGTTTGCCACGGTGGTTGATTATATCGACGTCTATGCCCGTGTCAGACCCGAACAGAAGTTACGCATCATAAATGCCCTGAAGCGAAAAGGGCATATTGTTGCCATGACAGGTGACGGAGTAAATGATGCACCGGCACTGAGACAAGCGGATATCGGTGTGGCCATGGGCATCAAAGGAACCGATGTTGCCAAAAACGCAAGCGCAATGGTCTTGCAGGATGATAACTTTGCAACCATTATAAGTGCTATTCGAATAGGCCGTGTACTCTATGACAACATCGAGAAGCTCGGAGTCTATCTCATCTCACGAAACTTCACCGAAATCATCCTTATCTTCCTCGGCATGCTTACCTTTGGTGTGCACTTCTTGCCGCTCCTTGCAATACACATTCTCTACATCAATCTCTTTAGCGAGATAGTTCCGTCTCTTGGGCTTGGTCTTGATAAGAATGTTGAGGATGTTATGAAGCGCGGTCCGCGCGATAGTAAGGAGCGTTTGCTTAATCGAAAGAATAAGATATTGATCGCGATCGGCGCGAGCACCATGGCGCTTGTGGCATATCTTGCCTTCGTGTTGCATCAGCCGATGCAGACGCTTGAGGAGGCGCAAACATTTGCTTTTGCAACCATTACCGCAATGGTGCTGTTCATTCCGTTTGCATATCGAAACATTCACCGCGCAGGTGCACAAAAAAACTCAACGCCAAACGGTATTCTCATTGGCGGCGTTATCTTCTCGGGCTTGCTTACGCTTATGGTGATGTATACACCTACGCTCCAGTCGGTCTTTCGCGTCATACCACTTTCACCGACTGAGTGGATCGTTCCTGTTGGTCTTGCTCTTACAGCATTTGCCATCATCTCGCTTTTGAAACGATTGGTGCTCAGATAGCACCGCGCTTTTGAAAGCAGAGGGGAAGGGATTCGATCACAAATGAACGCAAAAAGCCAACACATATAAAAAAAGGGGATATAGACATCCCCAAAGTGAATTCGCGAGGCTAGGAGGTTAAGTCTCCAACGGTTCTGTTTTGTAAGAATCGTCGTACTGACCCCATCGGATCAGTGGATTGCCGCGAGTTTGTCTCATGGTGACTTCTCGGGCAGTTATTTGAAGGCGTTTATCTAGGTCTCTCTCTAGTTTTTTTTCGTTGATGAAACGCTCGACAAACCTAACTCCTAGCTGATGCAGTTTTTCGATGATATTCATGTCCAACTCCTGGAAAGAAACCTGTCGAACTGGATTAAGAATAAGTGTTGCCGGCATGTTTGTCAGAGTATTTATCCACAATCTGTTTTTGATCAATGGAAATCAGGATACCATGAGAAGGTATCTTGTCTTCATTAATGCAGAGGGGAAGGGATTCGAACCCTCGGTACGGTATAACCCGCACAACGCTTTTCGAGAGCGCCCCGTTCAACCACTCCGGCACCCCTCTAATATATTTCGTATTATCGCTTGGAAGCTTACCCAGTGGTCCAACCACTGTAACCCAGTGGTTGGACCACTGGGATGGTTACATACTAGCATTTTTACAAAACAGTGCTATAATTTGCCGCACATGAGCCACCGGCTCATTTTTAAATAACCAATACGGCCCTATCGTCTAATGGTCAGGACATCAGGTTTTCATCCTGAAAATCGGGGTTCGATTCCCCGTAGGGTCACAAAGTAGAACTTCCTCGGCGCACAGCGCCAACCCGCGCCTGCGGCGCGAAATGTGGGAAGCCAAAAAACCCTGTCGCGTAGCGACAAACTGAAAAGGAGACGGGACGGAAAAGCGCGCAGTTTTGTCACGAACCAAGGGGTTCGTTCCGACTTTTTTGACGAAAGCAGCGATTTCGGAGAAATCATCGCTGGAGGATAAAAAGGCGGCTTGTTTCGTGTCTAAAATCCACTTACGCAGGGGTTCGACCCACACCTTTTCTTGTTGCCGAAAAGCTTTCTGTTTTTCCTTCAAAGTCAGGGTTGCGCGCATGATTTCATCTTTCTTTTTAAGATAGATGTTTTTTGGTATGTCTCCGTCTAAATATGATTCAACGAGCTTGTCTAAGCGCGCTTCACTGGCTTTGATTTCTTGAGAGAGCTTTTCTGCAACACTGTGTGAAGTGGAATTTTCTTCATGTTGGAGAGCCTCAATTCTCTCCAACATATAATCTGTGTACACTTCACACAGCGAAATGGTTTGGAGCCGTTCCTTGAGTTGTTCGGCTAACGCTTCTTCACGGACGTACTTTTGTGAGCAAACGCCTTTCTTTTTCGTACACCGATAGTATCTATATTTGCCACCATGTCTGCCGGTTGCCCACTGCGCAGTAATCATGGAGTTACACTCACCGCAACGAAAAAGATTGGTGAACGGAAAGTCATGTTTTAACTTCGTCTTTCTTGGCCGCGCGTTAGCCGACAACACTTTTTGTACGGCTTCAAACAATTTCGGGGAAATAATTGGTGCAAAGCTTCCTTCAAACCATTCGTCATAGTGCTTCACAAAACCGAGATATGCTCGATTGGTAAGTAGTCGTTTGATGGAAGCTTTGCCAAGTGGCGTGCCTTTCTTTGTTACCACGCCATGAAGCGACAAAAAGTCGGCGAGTGATACTAATCCATGTTCGCCTGTGGCGTATTCCTCAAAAGCGCGCACGATAATCTTGCTACGCACGGGATGCGGTTCAATGTTCCGAATCTTTGGATTGTTCACGTACCCGAACGGAGCTTTGGTGAGCCACTCACCTCGCCGAACTTTTTGGCGCATTCCTCGCTTCACATTCTGCGTCAGATTGTCTGAATAGTATTTAGATTGACCAAACGCCACTTGAAGCATAAAGAGCCCCTGCGGAGTGGGTTCAAAC
>JANQMM010000047.1 GCA_028280145.1 Minisyncoccota bacterium
GGATTTCATCAATAAACAGGATATCTCCCTCGCCAAGATTGGTGAGTATGGACGCAAGGTCACCCACACGCTCAATTGCAGGTCCACTTGTTACTTTCATCTGTGTACCCAACTCGCTTGCAACAAGATGTGCAAGTGTGGTTTTTCCCAAGCCCGGCGGTCCGTAAAAAAGAAGATGCTCCGGCGGTTGATTTCGTTCTTTTGCTGCTTGAAGGAGGATGTGCAGATTGTCTTTAATGGTTTGTTGCCCGATATAATGATCCCACTTCTTTGGTCGAAGGGTCTGATCGAGAAAAGTATCGTTTTTGAGAGCCGAATCGGACTTTGTCGAGGCACTTGACATACTTATTTATATATGTTAGGATGTCGCCAGTTGTAGGGGCCTTTGAGCGCCTATTTCTTATTGTCATCTATCTGGCAATATTCTCTTTATAGCATGAATATCGTGAGAGATTGAAGAAAAGAAAATCCGACTCTTAATCCTCTAAGCAATAAGACCTAGTCTTAAGGGGTTCCAACGAGGACTTTCCGGTTCCATGTTACAGACCTGGCCACTGGAGATATCCTTAGTTGATAACGCCTACTTTTAATATTCTTAAAAGATTTGTTTAGAGGATTAAAAGCCGGATTATTTTCTTATATATGACAACAAACGGACAGAATACATACTGCATACACCCTTTATTTTACCTGGTGTGCCGCAAGTTCGCTGTCGAGAGGCTCATCGTCTCGTTTGTCCTGCTCGGGGACATCTTCGTACCCGCCGCTATCATTTTCAAGTGAAACCACGCGCCCCACTTCTTCTAATGAGGTTATACCACGAAGCACCTTCATAATGCCATCTTGACGCATGGTGAGGATTCCTTGTCTATTAGATTCTCGCATAAGCTCGTGTTCTGACGGGTTCTTGGTGATAAGATTTGCCACTTTCTCGTCGATGAGTATTGCTTCATAAATACCGATTCGCCCCTTATACCCCAAGTTATTGCATTCACTACATCCACCCGCTGTCCACAACTCCCGGGGCATGTCGGGCTCGACATTTTTTGTTTTCATATTTGCAAAGATCATTTCGAGCGTTTTTTTCTGTTCGCTCGTGATTGGTTTTTGCACTTTGCATTGCTCACAGAGCTTACGCACCAGTCGTTGCGCCATGACAACGTTTACTGCAGAGCCGATCACTTTTGCATCAATTCCCAAACCGACCAGCCGAGCGATCGAGCCGGCAGCATTGTTTGTATGCAGTGTTGAAAAGACCAGGTGACCGGTCAGTGCCGAGTGAATTGCCGTTTCAGCAACCTCTTCATCACGGATTTCGCCAACCATAATGACATCAGGGTCCTGTCGAAGTGCCGCACGAAGTCCGGAGCTGAACGTGTATTTTTTTCCGTCGACTTGTGTTTGTACAATACCCGAGAGATGGTATTCGACCGGATCTTCGATAGTAATGATCTTGATCTCCGGTTTGTGAATAGTGCGCAGAAAAGCGTAGAGAGTTGTCGTTTTACCCGAACCGGTCGGTCCGGTGGTAATGATCAAACCGTTGGGTTTTTTTATCTCGTGCATAAGAGTATCAAGTAATCTTCGTTCCATCCCCAGATCGGAAAGTTTAAGTTCAATATTATCCGGATTCAGAAGACGCATCACAATGGATTCGCCATATGCATCCGGGATAACCGATGTACGAACCTCCGTGTCTTTGTTGTCGATACCAATACTGAATCGTCCGTCTTGTGCTGATTTTCGCACGTTGAGTTTCAGTCCGGAAATGAGTTTAATGCGCGAGAGTATCAAATTGTATGTTTCTCTGTCAAAACTGACGATATCGGTCAATACTCCATCAAGACGATATCGTAGCCGTACTGCTTCTTCTTCGGGTTCAAGGTGTACATCTGACGAATCGACAAAGATCGCACCTGAGAGGATGACTTCAAGGATGCGGGAGATACGATATGATTTTTTCATGTGCAGTACTTCCTGAATCAGATTTTTTACATCCTCAAGCGAGGAAAGGTCTTGCAACAATTTTTTGATCTCATCTCCGGATATATCGATAACTCCTGCTTTTGTCTCTACCGCAAACGAAATATCCTTATACATATCCCACGCTCGCTCCAAACTTTGAGTGGAGACCATAACAAGTTGTGCGCTATATCCTCTATTTTTGAGATTCAAGACAAGGTCTTGCACCTCTTGCTTTTGTGGAGAACGTACGGCAATTGTCAGTTTTTTTCCAATTTGGTTGATGATCGCAACTTCCACAGAACGAGCTGTTTCCTCAGGAATGAGCCGGAGCGCGTCAGTGTTGATCGAAAGGCGGGACAGATCAAGATATTGCACACCATACTTCTGTGAAAGCATTTGCACCAAATTCTCCTCTTCTTTCCGACGAAGCTCGTCCAGACGCTTGTTTTGTTTGTCCTCGTTAAATTGAACCATGTAGGCTCATTTTAGCCTTTTTTTAAGCCACACTCAAAGGACAGTGGGTCACCGGGGAACTTGACAAAGTACGTTAAACATGCTAGGATTGACCCGGGAAGGTGGCCTCTGTCCGAGGCGGCCTAAAACATCATTCACTGTCAGAGGAGACGGGGAAAATGAAACTGTTCGTTGCAATGGCGCTTGGTTTGGCGCTCATGACCACCAGCTTCTCTGCTTTTGCGGATGAAGCTCAGGCTCGAAAGGACTGCAATGCATCCACCGATCGTGTTGCGGTCGAACTCGCCAAGACGGGCAAAACTCTCGATCAGGCAAGGTACTTCGAGCAATGCATGGACCGAATGGGGTACTCGCAGAGCAAGGAATCTCGTGTAGAGTCTCAACCGACTCGGACCGAGGCTCCCGTCGAACGTCGGGCAGCGCGTGCAAACGATGCCGCCGACGCCTACGGAACGGCAAGAGGTATCGTCTACGACGCACTCGCAGTCTATTCGATCGTGCAGGACATCGAGCACCGCTACGACTACGGTCGTTTCGGCCCCTTCTTTGGCGGCCATCGACCGATCATTCAACCGATTCGAGTTGAAGGGTTCGTTCCGGGGTGTTCGCACGCCGTGAGCTCGCCCAACACGTTTGCCGGGGCAAAGAACTGGGGATACTCCCAGCGCATCACGAGCAAATGCTAGTAGGTCGCATACGCTGAATCAAGCCTGGAGGCCGGAACACAAGTTCCGGCCTTTTGCTTTGCTTTCTAAAAGAGGTGGTACAATATGCTCATGCAAAAAGAAGGCACCTATACACTTAGAAGTCCCGAAGAGACAGCGGCATTCGCACACGACTTCATTGCAGGTCTTGAAGCAGAACAAAAGAATGCAACCACCATATGTCTATATGGGGATTTGGGTTCGGGAAAGACCACTTTCGTAAAAGCGGCCGCAAAAGCGCTTGGCATACAAGAGATCGTAACGAGTCCGACATTTGTGATCGAAAAGATATACGATCTTGATACAAAAAACTTTGAAAGACTTTTTCACATTGATGCATACAGACTCAAAGAAGGAAGTGAACTGCTTGCACTTGGGTGGAATGAGATCATAGCAAACCCTCAACACATTATTTTCATAGAGTGGCCGAAATATGTCGCCGATGTTCTGCCAACAAAGCGTCACAACCTCACTTTTACTTTTGTCGACGAACATACACGCAGACTGAATGTCACATAACATGTCTTCACAAAAAGTGGTAAAAAATAAAAAAC